>CANMQR010000063.1 GCA_947499925.1 Neisseriaceae bacterium | reverse complement strand
GCTGTCAGGGTTATGCCAATGGTGAGCAGGTACGTGATTTTATTTCTGTTGAAGATGTAGTTAAAATCAATATGTTTTTCTTTAATAATCATGTTAATGAAGTTGAAGAAATCTCTGGTATTTATAACTGTGGTACAGGCAAGGCACGAAGCTTTAATTCTTTAGCATTAGCAACAGTTAATGCGTGTAGAGCCCGTAAAAATGAGCCACAATTAACACTTGAGGAAGCTATTAAAGGCGGCATTATTGAGTATATTCCTTTCCCTGGAGATTTGGCGGGGCGGTATCAGTGTTATACCCAAGCCAATTTAGATTACTTACGTGAAGCTGATTGTGTGCATGAGTTTTTGAGCTTGGAAGATGGCATTAGTAATTATGTGAGTTTTTTATTAAATAATTAAACTAATTTGGCGAAATTTTGCTAAGACTAAAAAACTAATAGCTTGATTTTTGGAGTATAATATCGTTATAAAGTTATTTAATATTCTTTTTAATAAGTTATCAGATAAATTAAAAGCAGAAATTAGGGTAAAATCTATAGCTAACCAAATAAGAATAAGCAAAAGTATTAATTTTTTGGTAAAGTAGTATGCAAAAACAAACAATAATCACAACACAAAATAGTTTAAAACGAACTGTCAAGACATCTCAAGAATTACTTACTCAAAGTATTAGTAAGGTAAATCTAACATCAAAGCGTGTTAATAGTACGGGAATCTCTTTAATTGATACGGCTAAAGTTAAGCCGCTCACAAAATATAGTACGATGGAGCTTTTTGCTGGTTGTGGTGGATTAGCTCTTGGTCTTGAACTGGCAGGTCTTGAGACAATAGCATTGAATGAAATAAATAAACATGCCTGTGCAACTTTACGTAAAAATCGTCCAGAATGGCATGTAATTGAAGAGGATATTATAACGTTTGTAAAAAATGGCATAAACCAATACATAAAAAACATACCACAAATAGACCTAATATCTGGCGGTTACCCTTGCCAGGCATTTAGTTATGCAGGTAGGAGACTTGGGCTTGAAGATACGCGTGGTACAATGTTTTATAGCTATGCGGAATTGTTAAAACAAATTAAGCCAAAAATGTTTCTTGTAGAAAATGTAAAAGGTTTATTAACGCATGATAACGGAGCTACATTAAAAACCATGATAGATATTTTTGAAGATATTGGTTATCATGTTGTTTACCAAACATTAAATGCGAAAAATTATGGAGTAGCCCAGAAACGAGAAAGACTAGCGATAATTGGTGTACGTAAAGAGTATTATAGAAAAGGGGTTATCCCGTCCTTCCCTAAACCATATGAAAGATTAGTTACATTGGGAGAGGTAATAAAAGATGTTCCTATATCTGAGGGTGCAAAATACCCGGATAAAAAACGCAAAATACTAGATTTGGTACCTCCGGGTGGTTATTGGCGTGATTTGCCAGAAAAAATAGCAAGAGAATATATGGGGGTAAGCTATTACTCTGGTGGTGGAAGAACTGGTATGGCTAGGCGCTTATCCTGGGACGAACAAAGTTTGACGTTAACATGTAGCCCAGCCCAAAAGCAAACAGAGCGGTGTCACCCGTCTGAAACAAGACCATTTACTGTTAGAGAATATGCTAGGATACAAAGCTTTCCTGATACGTGGGAGTTTGAAGGGTCAATGAACGAAAAATATAAGCAAATTGGTAATGCTGTTCCTGTTCATTTTGCTACAGCCATTGGGCTTGCGATTGTGCATACGCTAAATCAAATTCATGATCTAGGGTTATAAAATGGCTAATAACAGTATTAATAAAAATGAAGTTATAAAGAATGCAAAAGAGTTTTTTAAAAAATATATAATAGAAAATCATATTAAAAATACAGAAAAGCTAACCAAGATTTCTGAATTTAATATCAATCCATTTCTAACTATATACTTGGCAAATTTTAAAGATGAGAGACTATCAAAGCGGTTATTGAAGTAACAGAAATTGTTGAAAATACAGAGATTAAGAATAGTACTGCTAATTTACTTGATACGGTAATAAAAAAACTAGCAAAAGAAATAAAGCAAAGTAGTGCATTTAAAAATTATCTAAATAAAAATCCAGATGCAATGGAGTAAGAATTTCCATAGTCAAGTTTAGAGCCCTAAAGTTGACTATGGATCCTTATAATTAAATTTTACTCACGTTTTTTAACTATATTTTTCGAATTTTAAATCTTTTTTACAAAAAATTACCTGCCTAAGATATAATAGTTCTTTTATTGCGGTGCATTATTATGACAGCTAAAGTGATCGTTGTTACCAATCAAAAAGGTGGTTGTGGTAAAACCACACTTACTATGAATCTTGCGGCTACCCTTGGACTCAAAAATAAAGTCCTAGTTGTTGATGGCGACCCACAAGGAAGCGCTACTCGTTGGGCAGCAAGTAGCTCTGACGATAAACCATTTCCAGCATCAGTAATGGGTTTAGCAAATGCAGGCGATAAAGTACATCGCGAAATTAAAAAATATCTAAATGATTATGAATATATAGTAATTGATTGTCCTCCTGCGGTAGAAAATCCTTTTACAGGGTCAGCTCTAATGATTGCTGATCTAGCTTTGATTCCCATAGTGCCATCACCAACAGACTTATGGTCAGCTATTGGTATTCAAAAACTAATCAATAATGTTATGGTAATGAATGAAAATCTACAAACTAGACTGGTAGCTAATATGTGTCAAGGTAATATTAGTATTTCCAAAGAAGCACTAGTTTTAATTGAAGAATTCGAGTTTCCAAAGACTAAGACGGATATCTATCAAAGAACTGCATATAGACAAGCAGCGGCTTTTGGTGGCTCAGTTCATGATTTGGATAATGCAAAGGCTAAAGATGAATTAAAATCGTTGGTTAAAGAAATACGAGCAATCCTAGTTTAAGAAATTTAAAGGTAGAAATTATGTCAAAATTAAGTAGTCTAATGCGAGAGTCAATTAGTGCGGAAAAACAAAGTTTAGAACACGGTCATGTTGAAGTCTTGAAGACGCCACCGCAAAAGTTGGATACTATATTACCTAATCTAGGATTTATCCAGAGTTATTATGAAAGCTATATAGCAATAATTAGATCCCAAGCTAAACTATACGAACTAATTCAAAAAGAACAGGTATCAATTATTGAAAATAATATCGCCTCAAGTTTTAAGATTTTAAATTCATTAAAAAATGGATTTAAGTCTCTACAGTCTTAATTAGTAATTAGAATATATGGATTAAAG
This sequence comes from Neisseriaceae bacterium, assembly GCA_947499925.1. Taxonomy (GTDB): domain Bacteria; phylum Pseudomonadota; class Gammaproteobacteria; order Burkholderiales; family UBA11063; genus Aquella. The sequence continues at coordinate 2,187 of CANMQR010000063.1, read as the reverse complement.
GAACTATCTAGCCATTGGAGGATTTTTAGCATATTTTCTTCAGAAACAGTTATGCAGCCGATACTACCGATATTATAACCATACCAGATATGCATAAAAACAGCACTGCCACGACCTTTTAGAGTTGGATTCATATTATATTTAATAACTATGCCATATTTGTAAATACCATCATCTCTTAGCATGTTTTCATAACTATTAGCATTTGTTGCACCGTGTACCCATTGATTATACTTAGGATCATCAGGATCATCAATAAATTTATCAATAGCGGTTATTTGAAGATAATTAACTTTTAGTCTCATCGATTCGTTGCCAAAAGCCGTCCCTAGTGGAAATAATCCCGCTGGAGTCTTGTCGTCCCCCTCTATTTTATTGTAACTAATACCTCTTGAACCAACATTTGCACTAATTATTGGCAAAATTTGCACCCAAGTAGATTCATTTCTTTGTAAGGTATAAACTATAGCATCTGGAGTATTAATAGCTTTAACTAGTATGAGTTGCTTAGTATTTGGTGGGATTTGAGTAGAGTATTTCTTAAGGATGCTAGATACATCCATTGCATTTACGGTAAAACAAGCTAGACACAAAAATATACGTAGCATTATATTACTATCTTTAAATTTGACTATTTATAATTACTTATAATTTATCCAAGTACTATTGTACCATTATACCATAATACAAATGCAGATATTGCAGTTACTATAATTACTAAGAACATCAAAACTTCAAATTTATTCATTAAGAGTTTTTGACCATTCTCATGGCGTGCTTTATAAAACACAAATATACCAATAAAATACATAATGCTTGATATTGCCAAATATTTTAAGCCCCCAGCATAAATGAGCCAAATAGAGTATGTTACGGCTACTATTCCTTTTATTAATTCATAATAATAGATTTTCTTATCGGTGATAATTAATTTAAAAGCATACATTGCAGCAAGTAGATACGGTAGTAATACTAGGCTTGTGGCGATTTGTATCATGTTTAGATAGATTGCACCACTTTTGTAAGCACAGACAATAAATAATTGTAATGTAATACTACTAAATAAAAGCGCATTACTAGGTACGAGTTTTTTGTTTAGTTTAGTTAAACTCCGTGGCATAGTTTTGTCAATTGCAGATAGATAAACAATATTAGTTGCTAGCATTTGCCAAGCTAGAAGAGCTCCTACTACACAAATTAGGGCTGAGAAACGAATTAAATTAGCACCAATAGAGCCAATTACAGCAGCCATTACTCCTGCAGTAGATGGGGTTTGAAGAGTTTGAACTGAGGCTGTTGTCATAATCCCAAATGGTAATACTGAAATTAGGGTATCAATTATGAGTACTACTACAACACTTAACATCGTAGCCCTTGCAACGTCTTTCATAGATTTAGCATGAATAGCATAAATACAAGCAGCTTCAATTCCCACAAAATCCCATACCGTTACAAGCATAGTACTTTTTATTTGGGTTAGCATACTACCTAAATGTAAATCATGTGTAGATATATTGATTTTAAATATATGCCATTGGAATCCATAACAAAATACTACAATAATCGCGCCAAGCGCTAAGATTTTAACAGTAGTAATCATAATATTTATATATGAGGCTTCTTTTATTCCTATAGAAATTACCATATGCACAACCCATATGATGATGGATTCGCCAATAAATGCTTCTAATGTTCCACCTGCAAGTGTTCCGTGTCCAAAGATGCCAAAGAAATTACCCAAAGTAGCAAAAATAAATATAAGATAGCTAGCATTGGCAATGATGGCATTGAGCCAGTATCCCCATGCAGAATTAAATCCTACAAAGTCACCAAACCCAAATTTAGCGTAGCCATAGATACCGCTTTTAATGTCAGGGCGTCGTGCAGATATATACACAAATGACCAAGCAAGTGCAATCATACCAATAGCAACTATAACCCAATTAATGACAACAGCTACAGCGCCAGCACGATTGGCAATATTTTGTGGGATATCAAATACACCACTACCCATTATAGAACCGAATGTTAATGAAAATAATGCAAAGAATGTTAGGTCTTTGAAATCTGGATTATTTGTTGAAGTATTTTGGGGCATTTTATATTATCTAAAATTTACTATGTTAACCAAGCATTATTGTACCATTGTACCATAATACAAATGCAGATATTGCAGTTACTATAATT
>CANMQR010000062.1 GCA_947499925.1 Neisseriaceae bacterium | reverse complement strand
CTTGTTAAAGTGATGGAAGTGAATTCCCCGAATATTTCTTAAAATATGTTCAACAGCGATAAGACCGCTTTTTTGACTGCGATCCAAATCAATTTGCGTTATATCACCTGTTATTATTGCCTTAGAGCCAAAACCTATTCGAGTTAGAAACATTTTCATCTGTTCAGGTGTGGTGTTTTGAGCTTCATCAAGAATAACCACGGCATTATTTAGGGTTCGACCCCTCATAAATGCTAAGGGAGCTATTTCAATGAGGTTTTTTTCAAATAAACGCGAAACCTTATCAAAGCCCAGTAAGTCATATAAGGCATCATATAATGGGCGTAGATATGGATCAACTTTTTGTGCCAAATCCCCTGGTAGAAACCCGAGCTTTTCTCCAGCTTCTACTGCAGGACGCACTAATACGATTCGGCGTACTAGTTCTTTTTCAAATAACTCTGTTGCACAAGCAACCGCAAGATAAGTTTTACCAGTACCAGCAGGCCCGATCCCAAATATAATGTCATTATTAAAGATTGCTTCAATATAAGTATTTTGGTTTGCAGTACGCCCCGTAACATCCCCACGCCGTGAATGGATAATTGTTGAATTATCGCGAACCCCAGGGTTATTTCCAGATGCTAGACCTAATTGAACATCTTCGATGCTTAATGAACCATGTTTTGCTAATTCAAAGAAGGCTTTTAGAGTCTCTATTGCAGAGTTAGTATTTTCACCACGTACAGTAAAACTTTCGCCAACACGGTTAATGGTTACGTCAAAATGATTAGCTATTTGGCGAATATGCTCATCCATTGGACCGCATAAAGTTATTAATGCACTATTATTTTCTACATCAAAAGAAATTTTTTGCATGATTAGCTCCTCATTAATTAGTTATTACTATGTTCCCACGAAGACTATTGGGCATACAATCAACAATTTCAATGTCAATTATCTGTCCAATCAAACGTTCATTACCAGAAAAATTTACTACTTTGTAGTTTTCAGTTCTTCCACTTAGCTCATTAGGATCTCGTTTTGATTTGCCCTCCACTAAAACTTTTTGGATTGTACCCACCATTTGTTGACTAATTTGTTTAGCTTGAGACTCAATTTTCTTTTGAAGCTTTTGTAAACGTTCAAGCTTCACTGCTGTAGGTGTATCATCTTGCAATTCTGCTGCTGGGGTTCCTGGGCGTTTGGAATACACAAAGCTAAAGCTGGTATCATAGCCAATATCTTCAATTAGTTGCATCGTCTTCTCAAAATCAACTTCGCTCTCGCCTGGAAGTCCAATAATAAAGTCAGACGAAAATGAAATCCCTGGGCGTAAAGCCTTAATTTTTCGAATAATAGATTTGTATTCAAGGCTGGTGTATCCGCGTTTCATTGCTGCTAATATACGGTCAGATCCGCTTTGTGCTGGTAAATGTAGATGAGATACTAGTTTTGGTAGTGTGCTATAGCAATCAATAACTCTTTGGGTCATTTCTTTAGGGTGTGAGGTTGTATAGCGAATTCTTTGTACTTCTGGTATTGCATTGACAAATTCTAATAAAAGAGCAAAATCAGCTATTTCACCATCCGCCATTTCCCCTCGATAGGCGTTAACATTTTGCCCAAGAAGGTGGATTTCTTTAACACCTTGCTTGGTTAATTCATTTATCTCGCGAAGTATATCTTCAAATGGGCGAGATACTTCTTCACCACGGGTATAAGGAACTACACAAAACGAACAGTACTTAGAGCAGCCTTCCATTATGGATACATATGCAGCGAAGCCTTCTACGCGAGGGCTTGGCATATTGTCAAATTTCTCAATTTCTGGGAAAGTAATATCAACTTGTGATTTACCGGTTTGGCGTTTACTTTTGATTAATTCAGGGATTCTATGAAGAGTTTGAGGGCCAAATACTATATCTACATAAGGCGCACGCTTAACTATTGTTTTGCCTTCTTGGGAGGCTACACATCCGCCAACCCCAATAATCACATCTGGGTTTTGCTCTTTTATATGGCGAACTCTACCTAAATCGGAAAATACTTTTTCTTGAGCCTTTTCACGAACTGAGCATGTGTTGAATAAAATTACTGAAGCTTCTTCAGGATTTGTGGTTTTTTCGTAGCCTTCAAACTGATTTAGTATATCAGCCATTTTGTCTGAATCATATTCATTCATTTGACAACCAAAGGTTTTGATAAATAATTTCTTTGACATAAGATCCTTAATTAGTGATAATAAGTTTTAATACAAGTTATTTTAGCATATGCATCAAAAAATAGTGAGTTAAAAAAGTGATATTTTTCTTTAATCTTAAAAGTTAAGGTTTTATAAAGGTTAGGATGCATTTATGATAATATATTGTAATTCAACATGCTTTGTATATTGAGGTGAAAATGTGTGGTATAGCAACGATTTTTAATTATGGAACATTTCGAGAGGCGGTGGATTTGTCTGAACTACGTAACCTCACGGATGTAATGTTTAGTCGTGGCTCTGATGGCCGAGCTCAGTGGGTTCATGAAAAAAAACATATAGGACTTGGTCATAGAAGATTAGCTATTATAGATTTAAGCTCTGCTAGTGCTCAACCTATGGTAAGTGCAGACAGAAATTTACACATTGTTTTTAATGGCGAAATATATAATTATATTGAATTGCGTAAAGACTTGGAGACCAAGGGTTATGTTTTTAATTCGAAAGGTGATACTGAGGTTATATTATACTTATACAAAGAATATGGTAGAAGTCTAGTTAATTATTTACGTGGAATGTTTGCATTTGTTATTTGGGATGATTTGAAGCAAGGTATATTAATTGCCAGAGATCATTTTGGTATGAAACCATTGTATTATTCGAGTCTGGGATTAAAGTCGTACTCTCAGGTCTTGGGGGGGGGGGCTGTTGAAATTTTTAGTAAAAACATGGTATTAAGGAAATAATGTTATGAAAGTTGTGTTAATTTATCGTAAAAGATATAATGAAGCTCACAGTATAGAAGAACTATTTCATAATCTTGCTTATGAAATGTCAAAACATATAGAAATTATAGAATTTCAAGCTGGTAGTAGGTTCAAAATTCTAAGTGATTTATGGTGCTTGTGGCAACTCAAGGCGGATATTTATCATATTACAGGTAGTGTAAATTATTTTTCTATCTTACTTCCACATAAAAAAACAGTAGTAACTATTCATGATCTGAGTCACTATTTGAAAAATCTAAAAGGATTTAAGAAATGGTTGTATAAATGGTTATGGATGATTTTACCTATAAAGTGCGCCCAAGTAGTAACCTCAGTTTCTCAATCAACAGCAGATGATATTTATAATTATCTTGGACTTAAATACAAGAAAATAGAAATTATTCCAAATTGTTATAATTCAATTATGAAACCAGAGCCACAGTCATTATTAAAAGACTGTCCTAAAATATTTCAAATAGGTACAGCAGCTCATAAAAATGTTTCTCGTGTAATTCAAGCGATATCTGGATTACCATGTAAACTTATTCTTGTTGGGAAATTATCAGACAAATTAAAACATGAATTACAGCAGTATAATATAAAGTATGAAAGTTATTTTCATATTTCTTTTGAGGAGGTTCATCGTCTTTATATAGAGAGTGATATTGTTACATTTGTTTCATTAAAAGAAGGATTTGGTGTTCCAATTATTGAAGCACAAGCTGTTGGTAGGCCTGTTATAACTAGCAATTATGATCCAATGAGTATTGTAGCTGGAGATGGCGCGTGTCTCGTAGATCCACTGTCAGTTGAAAATATTAGGCGGGGTATTCTTAGGGTAATAAATGACGAAGAATATCGTAATGGACTAGTAGAAGCTGGTTTTAAAAATGTAGCTAAGTACTCGATAGAAGCTGTTTGTAATAAATATTTAAGTGTTTACAAACAGAATATTAGCCCCTGATTTCTTAATCATATTTTTAAACAATTACCCACGATTAAAGGTTCAGATCTGTTAAGTTGAAATAGAAGTGGCACTTGTTCGGGTGTCTTTACCCAAGAACTTACTTAGGAATTTTTTAAAATTCCATTTTAATGATGAGGTAAATATTATCCCTCATCACGCCTAAATAAATGAATAGGTATTTAGTTTTCTTCCATTAATTGATTTAATCTTACACTTGCTCTGCTGAATTTGATTTTTGTTGCGTCAAATTGCTCCGGGTCAAACCTGCCACCAATCCAGCGTATGTTAATTTTGTGTTGTGGATGTTTTTTATCTTTTAATGATTTAATAAAGTTATAATAGCCAGTGACGCTTCCCACATCTTCTGGTGGGCACTTCCGCATCCCATTAATACAGACCGGATACTTAATTCCAGGAACCTTGTCATGCTCACCTTCAAATTCTATTCTATGCATCCAACTATCTCCAAAGTCATACTGGTATGCCATGAATGGATTTTCATGAATATAATGTCTTACCATCAGCTCCCAACCAGCCAATGGGTGATATTCATCAGGATCATCATCAAATGGAATACCTATATGCACTTCCCGGTTATTTTCCGGGTCAATAACAACAAACTCATGCAGGTGGCAATCCTGCCAGTCCATTGCATCTTGAATGGCTACATGTAATGTCCAGAATGTACATAAATCTGATATTTGGATTCGCCGCCAGATTGGCGGCTCAATACCCAGTAGAGTAATTTTAAATTGAAATACTTTTCTCATACAATCTTCCCGGTGGTTATAGCTAATAAGTTAGCGATAATTCTAACATACTACCCGTAGTATCTACCTAAAAGTTCAAGCTGCGTTGTGTAGATTCAAGCATGAAATGCAACAGCCATTTTGGGTACTCTCAGGTGTGAAATGCGAATTCATAAAAAATTGTACCACATAATTAGCTTAAATGTTCATTAAAAACCTCTGCTGGAGTTTTATAAGCTAAACACTTCATTGGTCGATTATTAAATTTATCAATTATTATTTCTATATCTAATTGTGAATATGTATTTATGTCTGATTTTCTAGATAACTTAGTTCTAATCATCTTATTACCATTTTCAATAGATCCTTTTTGATAGGATTTATAGGGATCACAAAAATAGATATCTATCATTAAAGATTCTGAAATATGCGCATAATTTGCAAATTCAGTCCCATTATCTAATGTTAAAGATTTGATATGCTTCTGCTTCATATGCTTAACAATTAGTTTCGCAGTAGAGTCTGCTTGTTTATTTTGGTTTTTTATTGCTACTAAATATCTGCTCTTACGTTCACGCATCGTTATTAAATTTGTTTTAGTTTTACTGAATAAAATTAAGTCACCTTCATAATTCCCAAAATCTTCTCTGCTATTAATGTTGTTTGGACGCTCATGTATTTTGGGTTTTAACAGCTTTTTTGCATTAGATCTACGCCTTTTTATTCTAGGATAACGAAATTTACGTTTTTTTCTTAACAATTGATATAGTTTTTGAGTTTTTCCTTCTTTGCTATAAATGTAGTTAT
>CANMQR010000061.1 GCA_947499925.1 Neisseriaceae bacterium | reverse complement strand
GTTGGCGGAGCGGACGGGACTCGAACCCGCGACCCCCGGCGTGACAGGCCGGTATTCTAACCAACTGAACTACCGCTCCGTGACGTATGAAGTGGTGGGCGCTACAGGATTCGAACCTATGACATTCTGCTTGTAAGGCAGACGCTCTACCAACTGAGCTAAGCGCCCTCAACAAATTTGCTTTGTTGCGAGGTTAGTATTATCACATAAAATATCTGTCTTTTGCAAGTGTTTTTAATGGTTTTTTTAATAAATTTGCATTTAATGAGTTAATTTGCTACAATCATTCAATTAAATTAGAATGTTAGGGAATATTTATTATGCGATATGATGGTAGGCTAGATGAACAATTACGCGATGTTAAAATTACCAGAAATTATACCAAGTATGCAGAAGGATCGGTATTGGTTGAATTTGGCGAAACTAAGGTATTATGTACCGCAACCGTTGAAGATAGAGTACCGCCATTTTTAATGGGTAAAAACCAAGGCTGGATTAGTGCTGAATATAGTATGCTTCCTAGAGCTACTCATACCAGAAATAAACGCGATGCGGTGTCAGGTAAGGTAAACCCTAGAGCTCAAGAAATTTCCCGTCTTATAGGCCGCAGTTTACGCGCTTGTGTGGATTTAAGTCATATAGGTGAACGCCAGATTTTGATTGATTGTGATGTTATCCAAGCTGATGGTGGTACACGTACTGCTAGTATTACTGGCGCTTTTGTAGCGTTACATGATGCTTTTAGTAAATTAGTTGATAGCGGAAAAATTCCAGAACATCCTGTTAAAAAGTTTATGGCTGCGGTATCGGTTGGGGTCTATAAGGGTGTACCGATGCTTGATCTTAATTATGTAGAAGATAGTGCTTGTGATGCTGATATGAATTTTGTTATGCTAGAAGACCTTGGAATAGTGGAAATCCAAGGTACAGCTGAGGGTGCGGCTTTTAGTCGCAAAGAAATGAATGAGTTACTTGATTTGGCAGAAATTGGGATTACTAATTTAGTTGCTAAGCAAAAAGAGGCTCTCGAGGTTTAAACGCTTTAGGGCATGGATCCCAGCCTTCGCTGGGATGACGAGAAAAAGGGCTGGGATGACGAGAAAAAGGCTGGGATGCCGATTTAGAGGCGCACTGGGATGACGAGAAAAATGCTATTCGGGGTATAGGTTTTTTAGAAAATCTGCTTTTTTAGCTTTCTTCCCGCGGGATAATATATTTATTTGCTCAAGTAGTGTGTCAAACTCATCAAATGGGTATCCTTTATACAAAGCAAGATTAAGTTTATCAATTAATTCATGAAGAGTTGTGTTATTAGTTAACTCTTTGATGTCAGAAATCGTATAAATCTTTTTATTAGTATATGATGATGCTAAAGCAATCAAAGCGTGATTAAGTGCTTTTATGTCCTTATCATGAATAGCTTTTTTAAGTAACGTATAATTTTGTTGTGTAGTACGCCTGCCTAACCCAAGTCTTCTCCTAATTATGACAGCTATTATCAACACTATTATACAAAGAGCTATTGTTATTACAAGATATCTCCACCATTTAAAAGTTGTTTTTACTGGTTTTTGTGGTGTTGTTGCTACGCCAAATGATGCTACAGGTTTTTTACCATCAGTTAGTACAGTATATGTTTTTGATTCTAAAACTTCAGTCTTTTCAACTTTTTTATTAATATCCCACCATTTAATTTTAGTCTCAGGGAATTTAATAATTCCAGTACTAGTTGGAATATACACAGTTTTAAAAGTTTTCTGTCCAAGAAGGTTATCATCTACTACGGATGTATCAGTTAGCGTTTTGTCAGGATATGAATTTACGCCTTTAGGAGTGTCAAATTTTAGTTCTGGAATTAGATTATAAGGTACACCTGTAGCTTCAATAGTAATAGTTCTAGTTATAGGTTGCCCAATTGTTATACTCTCCAAACTTACTGACCATGAGTCAGTTACCTTTAGTTTCTTAGCTAAAAGAGCTTGTGGGTTTTTACCAGGTACTGGTAATACATTAATAGTTAATGGTTTTGACTGAATATTAAAATTACTAGGAGAAGCAAAGAAATTATTCGAGTCATGATCCATTATCAAACCGCTAATTCTCGCTGGAGGAATTTCTGTAGTTCCAGTTTTGTTGGGGGTTATTAAAAGCTTTTGTTCGATTACCTCGTATTCTTTACCGTGGTACTTAGTTCGATACTGGGTGTTTTTCACAAGAGGTTTAATTTGAGCTTTAGGTATATCAAAATTAGCCATAGATAGATTGTTTAGGGGTGCCGTAAAATATAATTTCAAACTATAAATAACAGGAACATTGACATAGGTACTTGAATTATTGAGGCTAACATCAATAAAAACTTGAGCGCTGGTATCTCCCTTTGGCATTATATTTTGTGGGGTTTTAGATACATCAATAGTAATTGGATTTGTGACATCACTACCAACTTTTATAGCTGGAATTTGTTGCTTTCCAGGGGTTTTGGGAGATAGCGTTACCATAATAGATTTTTGTGAATTCATATGACCATTAATAATACTCATTTGGCTATTATTACTAGTACCTAAAATATCAAAATTATTCCGTAGGGTATCTATTTCTGGAGTGCCATTGGTATGACTAACATCTATATTTAGAGTAAAAGTTTGACCTACTTGAATATTGTTTCTATCAATACTAGCTGGAACGATTGCAAATGCTATGTTAACTAATAAAAATAATATTATCCCATGTATAAAATATTTAATCATTATCTTGTCCACTTTGATAATCACGTCTAAATTTGTTTCTTAAAAGTCCACCTGGATCATCAGGTACTTGAGAAAGTGCTGATTTTACTTCAGCGTTCTCTATCTGAGTTGGTGTTTGGTGATCAGCGTTGTCAGGTTTCGCTGCTTGTGCAGCCTTGGCATCTTCTTCAGCCTTTTTAGCAGCCTGTTCTTCTTGAGACTGCGCTTTTTGCTCCTTTGTTTGTTCAGGCTGCTTTTTATTCTCTTTAGATCCATCTTTAGCATCTTGTGACTTATCTTTTGAGTTCTTATTATTCTCTTCAGATTTGCTAGATTTATCACTCTTGTCGTTCTTATCAGACTTACCATTTGATTTATTGTTCTTATCAGATTTGTCAGACTTATCGTTTTTGTTATCAGATTTACTATTAGATTTATCATTCTTATCTGATTTATCGTTCTGCTTATCAGATTTGTCAGAATTTTGTTGCTGTTGTTTTAGTTTTTCTAAAAGTTCTTTATTGAATTTAGCTTCAGGATAATCTTTTTTTAGTTCCAGCGCTTTAGTATAAGCACTAATGGCATCATCATATTTTTCAAGATTGGCTAGGGCATTACCTTGGTTATATAGACCTTCTGCTGAATTATCTAGTTTAAATTCATCATAAGCTGATTCATATTGTTTGTCACGATAATAAGCTACACCCTTCCAGTTTTTATCAGTAAATTTGGCTGCTGCTGAGGCATTCTTATTTTGTTTTAGTAAATTATATGCTTGTTGGTCAGTATTATAAAAAAAATCAGCAACCGACATAGCAAAACAAAAATGTGGTAAAAAGCTTAAAATCAATAATCTATGTTTTAACATATTTTTTCCAACCATCCACGACGAGCTAAAAACGCTACTAAAAACACTAATAACCAGATTAAATAATGCCCTTCATCTTTCCAAAGGCTTTTTATTTGTAGTTCTTTAGAGGCTTTGGAATTGACATGGTCTCTTTTAAGAAGCAGGCTATCAATATCTGAATTATCATTACTAAAATCAACGTAGCTACCGTTACCAGCAGTTGCGAGGCTACGTAATCCATCACTTGAATTCTCCGTGCCTATTCCAAGAGCCGATGTGGTAAAGCCATCTGTTGCCAATGTTTTCGCCGCTTTGATAGCTTCATCACTAGGAGTGCTATCCGTAATTAATATTATTTCGCCACGTGTATTACCAGCTTGTTTTAGTAGTTTAGCAGATTTTCTGAGAGCCGGTAATATATCAGATCCTTGTACAGGAACAATGTTATTGTCTAATACTGGTACCATTGAAGCTATCGTATTAGTATCATTAGTTAGGGGAGACACTAAAAAACTACTACTAGAAAAAACCACCATCCCAGTTTGACCCTCAGTGATATTATGCAATAAATCAATGGATTTATATTTGGCTCTATCTAATCTAGATGGGGCAATATCAGTTGCAGTCATTGACTGAGATACATCAAGGGCTATAACTCGTGCAATATTCTTTTGGTATACGGGTTGTCCATACATTGACCATGTAGGACCAGCAAGAGCCAAAATAGCTATTAACCATAAACTAAATAACACAAAAGGCATATAATTTCTTAGCGTTCGAGTTTCGTTAGATATTAAGTGTTTCAGTAAATGTGCATCACAGTATTTTGCCCAGTTATTATTTGAAGAGTTACTTTTATTTAGGCTAAAAATTAATAATAAAAGCGCTGGAATAATAGCTAAAAACCACCATGGGCGTAAAAAATGAAATATCATTATAGTTGTCTCCGCGCTTTTAGAAGAACTAAAATAAAACTTAAAATCAAAGCTAATCCTAGACTCCATGGATAAAATGGTGTAATTGGACGAACTATCACACTATCAGCTTTTACTGGCTCTAGCTGATTTATATGAGCGTAAATATTTCTAAGGCTATCACCATCTTCAGCTCTAAAGAATTGCCCACCAGTTAGTGCTGCAATTTGTTTTAGAGTATTGACATCCAAATCACTTGAAGGGTTTATAGTTCTAGCTCCAAACATTCCTTGAACAGTCATTTGACTCGCCCCAATACCAATAGTATATATTTTAATATGCTCTTTAGCTGCTAGTTTTGCTGCATCTAGTGGTTGTAGCACTCCTGCATTATTACCACCATCAGTTAGTAATATTAGAGCCTTATCTCCATCCTGATAGTCCATAAGTTTTTTAACTGTTAGACCAATAGCATCCCCAATAGCAGTTTGTTCCCCCGCAAGACCAATAGTTGCATCATCAAGCATTTGAGCAACAGTGTGTCTATCAAAAGTTAGCGGAGTTTGTAAGTATGGAGCAGAACCAAATAAAATAAGACCAAGTCTATCGCCAGTTCGATTATCGATAAATTCATGAGCTACATTTTTAACTATATCAATCCTCGTTACATTTTGACCATTAGTTACCATATCAGGAGTTTGCATACTCCCAGATAAATCTATCGCCAGAAGCAAATCACGGCCACTTTGTTGTACTGGTAATGGTTTACCAAGCCACTGTATTCCAGAGCCTGAAATAACTATTAGTATCCAGATTAGCGCTGCTAGGTATTTTAGATATGAAATATTGGCTGAATTACTTCTTGTATTTCCAAAACTCTTCGCAATATTTTCAAAAAAGGGTACTTTTAATCCAGTAACAATATTTTCTTGTGTTTTTGGTAGTATATACCTGAAAATAAATGGTATTACTACTAAAAACAATTCCCAAGGGTAGGCAATTTGTATCATAATACCTCCCCAATCCATTTTCTAATTACTGAGAAGAATTGCGTTTTATCTGTTATTTGC
>CANMQR010000060.1 GCA_947499925.1 Neisseriaceae bacterium | reverse complement strand
CCCTCAACTTCAATATCAGTAGTTTTTATTCCGGTTCTGGTTGCGAAATCCAACTCTATCTTTTGCATAATCAATTCATCAATTACTCGCTTACGTATATCATCAGAACTTGGAGGTGGTAAACCTTTTTGTTTATAAGTTTGTATAGTTTGATTAATTTGATCATTAACTTCAATGGTAGTTACTACCCCCCTATTTACAAAAGCTACAATCTTATTCACCGTAATGATTGGCGAATTTGCATTATAATTTATGCTTTCATAACTCGCATAATATTTGGTATTAGTACTTGGTAATGGCAGGTTCAAACTTGGAGATTCTACAGCTTTCGCACCCGTACCAACTGGCGTTGTAGTAGCATTGTCCCCTCTTTGCATTGCACTAGCAAAAGCAAATTGCCCAATCATCATGACAAATAAAAAGATTAAATTATAAATATAACGATACATCTAAATATAGTTCCTAATGAATATTGGTAATTGGTGTAAATCCAGGAGTATTATTAACTGGCATATACCCTGGAATGTTCAAACGTAAATCACTAGTTGGGTCAGACCCTAGATCTGCCAAACCTTTTAATTGGAATTGTAAAAAATACGCATTTGTTCTTTGTGTAACATTGGTAATATAGTTTTCGTACAACATTTTCATATTCCAACATCCAGCATTATATTCTAATCCACTTAATAAATTTAGTATTGTTCCAGCGGTGAAATCATAATTAGCCCGTCCATCAACTAACCAACGTTTGCCAAATATTGGCCACTGCCCAGATAAATCAAGTGCGTATTGGTTTTCATAAGTAACTGGCTGGAATAACTGCCCAGGAGTATAAGCATAATATAATAAAGGCTGTTGATATTGGTAAGAAAAGCGAGCATTTAATACCTTATACGGTTCTGGATTATATCTCAATGCTGCGTTATAAGCATCGACAGTCTGATAAACCGTACTATACTGAAAGTTTAAATTCGAATTTAAACTTGGTGACCATTTATTGCCTAACTCAGCAATCACATTTGGCTGTGGTAAAAATAACTGTGCATTTTGAGTAGTATTTCCATAAATAAAATTATTTTCAGTTGTCAGAAAATAACGGTAACCTAAGCCCCAGTTTGAGAATTCCACGCCGGTATTATCATTTATCAGTTTAGAATTCAGACCAACCGTAATATCATTGGCCATATTTATTCTATCATCTCCAATAAATCTATTTTCACTAAATAATTGGCTTATATTATAAGTAGCTGGTGCCGTATCAAATACTGGTAAATTATTTTGATTCACTTCTGGAATATATAGGTAATAAAGACGCGGTTCTAATGTCTGAGCATAGGAGCTACTGCCCAAATTAAATGGGCGTTCAAAAACTAAACCACTATCTATTGAACTAATTGGGACATTACGATCAACTGTTGAGGGGGCATTTTGCACTCCTGGATATGAAGAAAGTTGATAATTAGTATAATTCCAGCCAAATTTAGGAGTAACAAATCCCCATTGATTCTGCATTGGCAAGGTTAGGCTTGGGTAAATTACACTTCTGGTACCCGTTTGCAACTGAGCACTCGTAAAATCACTATATTGGCTATGCAAACCCATCATTAAGCCACCACTATCTGATAGTATCGGCTGAGGTTTTACATCAAGATTAACTTGTGGTGCAACCGCATAAATTGGCGATACAGTTGGCTGATTAATTGGCTGCAGTGTTTGATAGCTTTGCATTTTGATACCAAACACTCCCCAGTTGGGAGTGTAATTAGCATATATAGATTGATTTAAGTTTATATTGTCAACTGTAGAATTGAAATTTCCAAAATTAACAAAATAGTTATCATCTGATACTTTATTATAGTTATAACCTACATGAAAATTCGGAAAAAGTGTATGATCATCAATAAAATGATTATAGTATCGATATTCACCTGTTGTCATATCTTCTGGCACCTGTTCGGTATATAAAATACCACTACCATTAGTGTTTTGATAACGAAACTGATCTGTTAGCATAAACCCATCTGCGGTGTAGAATTTACCCTCTATTGTCATATCATAGTTTGGTGCCATATTCCAATAATAAGGTAAGCCGACAAATACCGAATTATCAGTCGTACCATTTGCAAACTGACTATTCATAACCCCAAATTCTGGAGCTAGAAACCCAGATTTTCTCATTCCAAGCGGAAACTGAAAGTAAGGGAATGATGCTATCTGGGTTGATTCTACATAAAGTTTGGCATTTCTAGCATTACCTTGTGCATCTTGATAATCAAAAGTTGCCGAATCTGAAGTTATATGCCATGCTGGATCATTTGGATCACATGTAGTTAGGAAGCCATTATTAACTTGCAACTGTTTTTTATTTATTAAGCGAATAGAATCACCATTTGCGTACATATCATCTTGACTATCCTTTAGGGTTGCTTCTTTAATTACCCCAGTATTTAAGTCCATATAATAATCAATCCACTTACCTTCGATAACGCTATATTCTTTAGTTAAAACAACATTACCACCAGCAACTGTGTGTTTGGTTGGTTCATCAAAAGATAGCCAGTCTGAATTGATAGTATCTCCACCTCGATAGGCTTCTACTCGCCCACTAGCAAAGCTAGTACCACCTTTTTGCCCAGTTATACTATCAGCCTTCATAATCATAGATGTTGACTCTGGTACTCTAGTACCAGCTACCGTATCGGGGCCTGATTTTTGATACCAATAATAATCACGCACATCACAAGATGGATAATTTGGAGTATTACTTGGAACTAAAGAATCTAGAGATTGAAAGGTATTATCATTTTCTCCATACGCTAAATAAGAGATAGAGCTAAAGCTGATAAGAGCTAATAACAATCTTAAATACTTACGCAAATGAATCATTAATTATTTTACCAATATAAATTATTTTAGGACTACAATATTGTGTGGATTTTATTTAAATACTCAAAGTTATGCTAAAATCCCTATATTATATCAAAAATTGGATGGTTAGACTATTGAAATCACATAATATTGTTGCTATTGCAACTGCAAATGGCTATGCTGGAGTTGGGATAATTCGCATTTCAGGCATTGATGCCCTTGAGGTAGCTTACCAACTAACGCATCAGAAAACTTTTACCCCAAGACTTGCAACTTATACAAAATTTTATTCATTAAAAGGTGAAGTATTAGATTCTGGCTTAGTTATTTATTTCAAGTCTCCTAACTCTTTCACGGGTGAAGATGTAGTTGAACTTCAAGGACATGGTAGCCCTATCGCACTTCAGATGATTGTTCGTCGCTGTTTAGAGCTAGGCTGCCATATGGCTGAAGCTGGTGAATTTAGTAGACGAGCTTATCTTAATGGCAAAATTGATTTAGTACAAGCTGAGAGTATTATAGATTTAATTCATGCTGAGAGTGAAGCAACTGCCAAAGGAGCTCTCAAATCTCTACATGGAGAGTTTTCGCGCCAAATAAATATTATTAATGAACAACTAATTGATTTACGAATGTTTGTTGAAGCTACACTTGATTTCCCTGAAGAAGATATTGAGTTTATAGCAAACGCCAAAATACGTGATAAATTAACTATTTTAGTAGAATCGATGAAGAAATTATTATCTAATACAACTCAAGGCGTATTACTTAATAATGGGGCTAATATCGTAATTATTGGTCGCCCTAATGTAGGTAAGTCTAGCCTATTAAATGCTCTTGCGAATGAAGATATCGCTATAGTTACCGATATCGCTGGAACTACTCGGGATATTGTAAAAGAAAAAATCATTATTAATGGCATTGCCTTTAATATCATCGATACCGCAGGAATTAGAGATACTACTGATATAGTTGAAAAAATTGGAATTGAACGGGCATTTAATGCCGCTAATAGTGCTGATATATGTTTGGTATTAGTTGATGCAACTATTGGTGTAAATGCTGCTGATACTAGTGTACTAAGCTCTATACCAACAACAATACCCAAAATATTTGTACATAATAAGATTGATCTTTTGGACTCTATAGCTCCTGCTAATGAAAATTTGGGAGATACACATATTCATATTTCTGCCAAATTAGGTACTGGAATTGATACCCTACGTACTGAAATTTTGGCAACAATTGGATTTGATAGCGATAATAGCGATATATTTATCGCTAGAACTCGTCATCTAGATGCGATAAGACGTAGTGTAGAACACATACACCTTGGGTTTCAAGATTGGAGTAATTTAGAAATCCTAGCTGAAGAACTAAGATATGCTCATAATAGTCTTAGTGAAATCACCGGAGAATTCAGCTCTGATGACCTACTAGGTGAAATCTTTAGCAGGTTTTGCATCGGGAAGTAGCTTTCGTCAAAGACATTATGTCCTTACCCCAAAAATGTACCTAATATTATTATGAAAGAATATTATGACTAAATTACCAAATTGCCCACAATGTAATTCAGGATTTACCTATGAAGATGGAAATCTTCTTATTTGCCCAGAGTGTGGTCATGAATGGAATACTTCAGTAGCAGAAGAAGAAAATACAACACTGATTGTCAAAGATGCTGGAGGTAATATCTTAAATGACGGAGATAGTGTTTCGGTTTTGAAAGATTTAAAGGTGAAAAACAGCTCTTTAGTTGTTAAAGTTGGAACCAAAGTTAAAAACATTCGGCTAATTGAAGGTGATCACAATATCGATTGTAAAATTGATGGTATTGGGAATATGAAATTAAAATCTGAATTTGTGAAGAAAATATAAGCTCTTCGTGCCATTTTTAGCAAATACATCTATTAATGGCACGATTTGAGAATTTATTTAGTTGCTGGTGCTTCTTTAAGCAATATACACGATTGAATTTTCTTATCCCCACCAAAAACACACTTAACAACAGCTTTGTTATCTGTAGATAAGGTGATTTTTTCTAAAATAATACTAGGCGGTGGATTTGTATCTATTGCATCAGTTGCTGCAAGTTCAGGATCATATTCAGAGTCATTACTGCCAGTTATTTCTTTTTCAAAAACATCTTTGATAACCTTGCAATTCTTATTGATCCACTGTGATGAACGCTCTGAATTTAATATCATTTTATTGCACATATAATCTGACTTAACATTACTTTGTGCGTGTGCAAAATTTAATGAGCAGAAAAAAGTTAAAAATAATGAAATCTGTAATTTCATGTAACAATCCTTACTAAAATTAATAATTAAATCGTTTTTTATACAACTAATAAGTATATGATAAATATACTTGATTCAAAAACCTTGATGATGAAGTTGGGTTTATATCAGGGTTTGTCTGATACGCAAAAATACTAAAGACACTAAGCCCGCGCACCTGAGGTATTGCATAAAAAAACTGTAGATCATACTCTTGAGTCCCATCCCAAATTGGGTCCGAACTACTATAGTTCCCATAAACTGGCTGAACCCACAGATTTCCATTTAAAAAACTAAATTTGGTAAATACCTTACGGCCTGACCCAGAGGCTTTGGTGTTTGTCATATTATACAACCATCCTTCAGCAAATAATGGATCATCATTAACATTAACATTATATGGCGCTATCATTGCACCTTG
>CANMQR010000059.1 GCA_947499925.1 Neisseriaceae bacterium | reverse complement strand
GATATGGCAAAGAGTATTACGGGGATAGCAAAACTTGATTATAATATGCTAGGTTCTGCATTTCTTGATGTTAAAAAATATCCTAAAGCTACCTTTGTGAGTACTAAAGTTATAATGACGGATAAAAATACTGGAACTGTTGAGGGTAATCTAACTCTTCATGGAGTAACAAAACCAGTAGTATTAAATGTAACTTTTAATAAAGTTGGGGTTGATCCAATTACTACTTTAAAGACCGCAGGGTTTAGTGCAAAAACTAGTATAATGCGTAGCGATTATAAAATGACAACTTATATCCCGAGTATTAGTGATGAAGTGCAATTGGATATTGAAGTAGAAGCAATGATAAATAAAGGTAAATAAAATTATGGATATGAATAAATTTGAGCACTCAATAATTGAAAAAATGGTTTTAGAGACGATTAAAGAACAAAGACGTACTAGGCGTTGGAAAATATTTTTTCGGATTATTTGGCTAGTAATAATTGCCGGAGGTTTATTGGCTATTTTTGGCAAAAAAGATATTGAACCTAAAAAAAGTGGTCAACAAATTGCGCTAGTTAAATTAACTGGGGTGATTAGTGACGAAAATAAAACCTATGAACATTTACGTGATGGGTTAAAAGATGCGATGGAAGATGATAAAACCAAAGCAGTAATTATTGAGGCTAATTCACCTGGTGGGTCTCCAGTATATTCTAATATGGTATATAATGAAATACTGCGCTTACGTAAACTATATCCTAAAAAACCAATTGATGTAGTGGTTGAAGAGGTTTGTGCTTCTGGGTGTTACTATATTGCTAGTGCGGCGAATAAAATTTATGCTAACCCATCAAGTATAGTTGGTTCTATCGGAGTTATTTATACAGGGTTTGGACTAAATGGTTTAATGGATAAGATCGGAGTTGATAGCCGTTTGATAATCTCGGGACGCAATAAAGCTATGGGTTATCCTTTTATTCCAGCGAATTCTGAACAAAATGCTATGCAGCAAGATATGATGGATAAGATTCATGAACAGTTTACCAACGCAGTAAAACAAGGTCGTGGTAAACGTCTACATGATGATCCAGACTTATTTTCTGGGCGTTATTGGATAGGGGAAGATGCTATCAAGCTTGGACTTATTGATGGCTTTGCATCAGTTGATTCTTTGGTACGAACTGAGTATAAATCACAGAATATTGTTGATTTCACTCCTGACGAAGATCCAGTTGATAGAATTGCAAAAAAGCTAGGTGTTAGTATGGTCGGTGGTGCCAAACAAGCTGTTTCGTTGGATAATTTAGCTACCATCAACTGATTGAGATAACCGATTTAGAAGTGGGTTTAAATGCATACTCATGGTGGAATGATGTCAGACTTTATAATTATTGCTATTTTTCTATATTGGATAACTTATTCAGTAGCCGTTATAATTTATCTGAATTATTTAACCCGTAAATATTTATTACCTACTGAGCGGGATGTTATAGTTGGTGATAAATCTTTAAAAACACATAATCAAATACTTGAACAGTTTGAGCATACTGATGAAATAAATGTTTTGATTCTAACTGGTGGTGGATTACGTGGTCTTATCCCCCTTCATGTCTTATCTTATATTGAAGAAAAAACTGGGAAAAAGATTGGCGAATTATTTGATTTTGCCTCAGGGGCATCAACAGGGGCGATTTCCGTATCAAGTCTTATGGTAGGAGATGATAAAGGTGGTTACAGATTCTCAGCAACTGAAGTTCGTGATAATTATTACAATCATGCAAGTCGTATGTTTTCATCACCTTGGTATCATCAATTTTTAACTATGTTTGGCTTATTTGCTCCAAGATTCTTGCCAGATAATAAGATTAAAGTATTGGAAGAATTTTTTGGTGATACAACTCTTGGTGAACTAAAAGGTAATATATTAATTCCAGTATATAATATTGATGAAAATAACCTCCAAATTGTTAAAAACTGGAACCCACCACATGGGCATTCAAATGATAATTACTTAACCAAGGATTTGATAAATGGCGCATCAAGTCCACCGATGTTATTTCCACCAGTAGCATTTCGCTTGAAAGGGCGTGATCATTTATTTATTGACCCTGCAGTAATTCTTAATAATCCTATTTTACAAGTTTTATTACAGATGCAGATTTTATTTCCTAATAAGAAACTAAATATGATTTTGATTGGGAATGGAGGCACTGAGGGAATTAAATATGACTATCGTAGTATGTTTGGGTTTGGTCTATATGGTATATATCAGTATTTATTTAGTGCTCCAGCGCTAAGTAGTAAGTTATATATTGATTTTCTTGAACAATATTTGCGTGATGCCTCACGTTTTAATGATAAGATTTCTTATTTTAGGATCAATAGTATTCCTGAAAACTCTATGAGTCCGACTAATACTGGAGACAAAAATCTGCAGGAGATAATCAAATTTGCTGATAAAATGTTAGATGAAAATAAGGAATTAATTGATAAAATTATACATACTATAACTAAAAACCGGAACTATAATCGTGGTAATTAGACTTAGGCGATATTTGACTAGTAAAGCTGTTTTATTTAATATCCAGTTTTTTGCTCTATGTGCATTTACTGGAATTTTGAGTGGATTATTCTCTGGGGCTACAAATAAGGCAAGTGATGCTTGCTTATATATATTTCATTATCTTAATTATTGGGTATTAGTTTATATTCCATTATTTTTTATGCTTATTGTGTATTTACTGACGCGCTATTTCCCCTATGCTGGGGGTAGTGGATTGCCTCAAGGTTATGCTCTAGATGTATTTGATAAACCCGAATTACAGAATACTTATTCGCTAAAAACCATGTTTGGAAAGGTGATTTTAACTATAATGAGTATTTTATCTGGAGCATCACTTGGGCGCGAAGGGGCAACTATCCAGATTTGCTCTTCAATATTTGCCTCAATGAGAAATATTTCAGAAAATAGACGTAAACTTCTAATTAGGATCGGCGCTGGAGTTGGTGTAGCTACAGCATTTAATGCACCTTTGGGTGGGATTGTTTTTGCTATTGAGGAATATATTGGGCAAAGTAATCATAGGATAAATGTATTTTTACTCTCAGGTATTGGTATTGCTGGGTGTTTTACGGTTTTAGTCTCTGGTAACTATTCCTATATGGGGTCTATTGGTGTTAATAGCTTTGAGTATTCATGGCAAATGATGGTTTTTTCTATTGCATCTGGCATAATATGTGGAATCTGTGGTGCTTTATATACATGGTTAATGGTTTTTGTAAGTGTGGGACGTAATTCCAAGTTTTGTATCTGGAAAAAAGAAAATAAAATATTAGCTGCTGGAATTTTTGGGCTTTTAGTTGCAGCTCTTGGAATTTTCACCGGTGGATTATCTTTTGGTAATGGGGCAATTGATAGTAGTCATTTTTTAAACGCTACACTAAATACTCCGTGGTACTTTGGGATATCTAAGGCTTTAGGGTCGATTTTCTCAGTTGCCGGTGGGGTACCGGGTGGGTATTTTTCAACTGCATTATCAATTGGGTTGGGAATTATGGATTTAGTTCATCGTATAATACCAATTTTACCACTTCAACAATTGTATCTTCTGGGGATGGTGGGGTTTTTGTCTGCCATAACTGGTGCTCCAATTACTGCTGTTATTATGGTGATGTCTATAGTTTCAGATACAGAACATTTTGCCCTGCCACTGATTTTATGTTCACTAATCGCAAGTAAAATTGCTAAAATATTTGGTGATAGCGTATATCACCAGCAAGTTTTAATATATATTGATAAGGAGAAATATCATGGCACACGTTAATAACTATAATCCAGTAGCTAAATTTCTACATTGGAGTATTGCATTACTGATAATAGGTAATTATATTTTAGGCCTTACGCTTGATGCTAGTAGTCTATATAATTTGCATAAGCAAATAGGGCTTACAATCTTACTCCTGGTAGTACTTCGTATAATTTGGCGTTTTACTAGTAAATATCCACACAAATTACCACAAGTGTCTGAAACTGAGCAGTTTGCTGCGGTTGTTGGGCAAATATTACTTTATATATTAATGATTTTAATCCCAGTTGGTGGTATTTTGATGACTGAAGCTCATGGTTACCCATTGAGTTTTCTTGGTGTTATTCCAATACCTACAATTATTGGGGAATATCCAAAAGCTGTAACACATATAATGAAAGAGTTTCATTTGTGGCTTGCTCATGCTATTATTTTCTTAGCTTTTGGGCATGCGGCAATTGCGATAATTCATCACTATTTTCTTAAAGATAGGCTATTACGTCGAATGATACCAAATATGTGCAATAAAAACGAGAAGTAATGGCACAGCCAAAAAGTTTATTTCGTTCGCTTATTAATGTAAGTGGTATGACTTTAATATCACGCATAATTGGATTTATGCGTGATATGGTTATGGCGCGTTACTTTGGCGCTGGATTTGCTAGTGATGCGTTTTTGGTAGCGTTTAAGTTACCAAATTTACTAAGGCGTATATTTGCTGAAGGGGCTTTCTCTCAGGCATTTGTACCAGTTCTCGCAGAATATAAAAATAAAAGAACTCATGAGGAGACTCGTGATTTTGTAGCGAGTGTTACTGGTTTGTTAGCACTGGTACTAATCTTTTTTACTATTCTAGGGATAGTATTTGCTGGGGCTGTGATTTTAATTACAGCTCCTGGTTTTACTACTGATCCTCAGAAATTTCACCTAACGGTTATGTTACTTAGAATAACATTTCCGTATATATTTTTTATATCTATAGCATCTCTTGTTAGTGGGGTACTAAATACTTGGGGTAAATTTTCAATATCAGCATTTACGCCAACTATACTTAATCTAACATGGCTTATCTTTGCCTTATTACTAAGACATTATTTTAATCCACCTATTATGGCAATTGCTGCTGCTGTATTTGTTGGTGGAATACTTCAACTAAGTTTTCAATTACCTTTCCTACGGAAAATAGATATGCTAGTAATGCCACGTATTGATTTTCGTAACAGTGCGGTTTGGCGTGTGGTTAGACTTATGGTACCAGCCATATTTGCGATGTCAATTTCACAAATTAGTTTAGTTATAAATACTATTTTTGCTTCATACTTACCTAGTGGTAGTGTATCGTGGATGTATTATGCTGATCGATTAATGGAATTTCCAACAGGGGTTTTGGGAGTTGCCTTAGGTACAATTTTGTTACCGAGCTTATCAAAACACGCAAGTAATAAAAATACACTTGAATTTTCTAAAACCATGGACTGGGGGGTGCGGTTATGTTTATTAATGGCATTACCTGCAACTGTTGGTTTGGCAATGACTGCAAAAGAGCTTACCATGACACTATTTATGCATGGTAAATTTGGCTTATTTGATGTAGCAATGACAAATAGGGCTTTGATTGCTTATGCTGTTGGTTTAACTGGGATAATCTTGGTTAAAGTTTTTGGGCCTGGTTTTTATGCCAATCAAGATATAAAAACCCCGGTTAAAATTGCAGTTTTTGTGCTTATTTGTACTCAATTAATGAATCTAGCTTTTATTGGGCCTTTTAAACATGCGGGACTTGCTCTATCTAT
>CANMQR010000058.1 GCA_947499925.1 Neisseriaceae bacterium | reverse complement strand
TTTTTGAGTATGAAGAATATGATCCAAGGTTAGAACAATCATTTGCAGGTTTAAAGATTGTTGATGACGGTAATTTTGTACAAAAAGATATTGATATTACAGGCGGATCTGACTATACAGAATATGCACGTTGCAAGTTCAGTTTTACAGATGTAAAATATAATGGAGAAAAGTTTAAACGTTTATTATGTCCTGTTACACTCACGGCAGCTGCACATCCTGATCTTATTGGAAATGTTTCACCACGTCATGTTTCAGCCTCTAGAGAAGATCACAGTACACTTGACTTTGCTAATGAGAAAAAAATATAAATGTCATTCCCTATGACGAGTCTGGAGTAATTCAAGTAGTTGCTGCAGATGGTAAGCCTAATACAATATCAGCACTTGCTGTATCAAACACACCAGAAAATGATAATATAGAAATAAAATTCGAAGTACTTGGGGCAACTAAAACTACGGATGCATACCTTAAGTTTAAATCAACTAATGAAAAAATTGCTAAGTTAAGTAAAACAACATGTGACATCAAAGTTGATGAAATTACTAGCAAAGGATCTTGTACAGTTACACTAACACCAATAAGAAATGGTAACGCAACAATAGATTTAAGTGATAGCACATACCTTAGGAATGATGGCAAAACTTTGAAATATCAAAAACTTCCAGCTGTCCACGTTAATATCAGATCTCTGTATGCTGGTTATATAAATGGTAAAGTTTACCGTAAAGGCACTACGCAAATGCTAAAAGAAGGCTCTTCTGTTCGTGCATTAGCGATGAATTCTAAGGATAATATTCTATATGCCATAAATGACACAAACGTATATACTCAACAAAATCCAATGTTAAATTTGGCACTCAAACCAATAGTATCCATTGGTGATGAAACGAGTTTACTACAAACATTGTCATTAACTAATAATGTAAATGAATTATTGGTAGGGAATAGTAACGGTGCTTTTAAAGTTACAGGTAGCAAAGCTACTACAGGTGGCGCAGCTAAACCATTAGCTAACAACAAACTTCAATCAATAGTATCATCATATATAGATCAAGAAACTAATATTGTTTATTTTGCCGATAGCAAAAACAATTTAGGTGTATATAAAAATGAGAGTTTAACAGAATATGAATTATCAGAACTTGCTGGCAAGAATAATTTAGTAGCAGCAAATAGTGGAGCTGTTTATGTATCAAGCAGTCGTAATTTACCATTTGGAAATAATAAGAACTCTGCTATTTTATATAAATTTATAACTGAAAACAATGATAGCACAGGCAAATTGGTAGAGATTAAAACTTCCAATAAACCTTTTGAAAGTACCAGCATTAAGAAGCTATTTTTTGCGGATATGGATGAAAATCGTGTTAATCTGTATGCAGCATCTAATACTGGAAAATTATATCGTTTAGATACTATGGCTAATCCACCTAAATGGGAGCTGAAAGCTGATATAAATACTACAGGATCTATACAAGATGTGGTTGTTGATAACCTGCGTAACATTTATATAGCTGTTGATGGAAAAGTATTACGTATAAAAAACCATGAAAGTACAGCAATCGAACTTCCAGATTATACAGACACCAAGACTAAACCGGCTTCTTTAGTAGTTGATAATAATGATGATAATCAATCTATTGATAAAGAACCTAGTGCATTTAAGTGTAAAGCTGATGGTGATAAGCCTTGCGGTTGCTTAGAAGATGGAAATGGCCTAACTTGGTATAGAGATGCTAGCCAAAACACTGGTAACTGGTATGACTGGTGCTCAACTAGTGGATCTGCAGCAAATAACAAATGTTCAACTAATGGTGCTAAGTTAGTTAGATTTAATAAAGACAATCACTGTGGGATTAGCAATTGGCATTTACCTACATTATATCAGCATGATTTTAATGA
The DNA here is from genome assembly GCA_947499925.1 of Neisseriaceae bacterium. GTDB lineage: Bacteria > Pseudomonadota > Gammaproteobacteria > Burkholderiales > UBA11063 > Aquella. Next base: position 3,695 of record CANMQR010000058.1, on the reverse strand, counting down.
TTCATTTCTATTATATGTAAATAGAGCTGATGGTAACTTTGGATCGTTAGTAAGGCATGCTAAAGCTAACAATTGGAATGGTAATTTTGCATACCCAGACTTTTACAGTTGGTTAAGTAATAATTTTACTGTTTTGCCTATATCGAATACAGTACGTCCAAAGATATATTGGTCACAACTATCTTATGATGAAAACCAATTCTATGGTATGCTGCTATGGAATGGAAGTCTGAATGTTACTGATGGTAGAAGTGACGTTGGGGTAGCTCTTTTAGTTAGTGGTGATACGAATTTCTTAAATAATGAAGAAGTATTAGATATTCGCAAGCAACATAAAAATTTTACACCAGGGTACAAAGATCGTGCTTATATTTATGAGATGACATTTAATCTTAATAATAATGTAGCTAACCTCATAAAAGGATATAGTGTAAAAATTGATGAAAATCCTGAAAAATATAGAGACGCAAATCGCAATGCAAATAGTATGAATATTAATTTCAGAGAATATAATAATAACTATGGAATTAACCAATCCTCTGGAGTTATCATTAAAGCAGTATTATTTACTGGTCAAAAAATTACAGTTTTTGCTGGCAATCCTTATTAATGCAAAAATAAGCATAACTAACTAAAACAATTTTTATAATACAAAGTGAATAAAGACTTTTTATTCACTTTGTATCGATAATATATTAATTACAGACCCAAATAATAAGCCATAATGAATCTTTAATTACCCTAAGTTCCAAAAAATCTACTTGTCTGTATAATCAATTGTTACTATTTTACCGTTTTTGATTTCAACTACTGTTGCTGGTTGCCAGTAAGTATAATAAGCATTCATAACAAGTTGAGGGTACCAGTTTTCTCCTATACTACCATTATAAGCTGCCAAAGCTCGATTCATATCAAAACCCGAACGCTCCCAATAATAGCGAAGGATAGTACAACCATAACGAATATTCGTCTCAATATCAAATAGGCTTTGATTACTAGTACCAATTTGTGTTTTCCAAAATGGCATGACTTGCATCATTCCCATAGCACCTTTACTCGATACCGCGGATTTATTAAATTTACTCTCTACTGTAATTAGTGCTAGTATAAGCTGTGGGTCAAGACCTGCTCGAGCAGCCTCGTATTGTATGATAGTTAGATAATGTTTGCGTACAGATTCATCAGGAACCCATTTTTTGAGGCGATTAGACATATCATTTAGCCAAGCATTCGCTTTAACTTGCGTATCAAATACTAAATGAGGTTCAATAGGATTTAAAATATCAGTTCTAAGGCCAGCTTGTACATCAGGAGCTAATAGTGAAGCTTCTGACGCATATACCAAATTACAATACATAAATAAAACACAAAGGTATCGCCTAAGCATTTTAGTAGGCTTTGGCAAAAACCATCCGTTTATTAACAGTTTTTCCAGTAAAAATGCATACCCCTGATGCATTATCAACCTGTTCTAATGGAATACATCTTGCAGTTACTTTTAATGGCTTAATAAAATCTTCGATAACCGAATCATCAGCGGCATAACAAGTTACAAAGCCACCACTAATATTATTATCTTCAGTGAAGAATTTAGTAAATTCTTCAAGCGAATTTACTTCAAAGGTATGACTATTAATAAATAATTTTGCACGATTAAATAATTCAAGCTGAATTTCATCAAGAACAGTAGTTGCTTGTTCTATAAAACTTTGTAATCCAATACTTTGTTTGTCTTTTGGTGATTTATCACGCCGTGCCATAAATACTGAATTATTTTCTATATCTCTTGGTCCAATTTCAAGACGAATTGGCACACCTTTTTTGACCCATTGCCAAGTTTTTTCACCACCTCGAATATCACGACTATCTATTTGTACTCGAAGTTCTTGATAATGATAATAGGTATTATTTAGTGTTTTCTTCAAATTATTACAATAATCAATTACCTTTTGTTTTTCTTCTTCATTTTTATAAATCGGAATAATAACAATATGTTGCGGGGCTACTCTTGGTGGTAGCACAAGTCCATCATCATCACTATGAGTCATAATCAAAGCCCCAATTAGACGTGTTGTTACCCCCCAAGAAGTTGTCCAAACATACTCGATACTACCTTCTTGATTAGTAAACTGTATTTCAGCAGCTTTAGAAAAATTTTGCCCCAGAAAGTGTGAAGTCCCAGCTTGAACAGCTTTACAATCTTGCATCATAGCTTCGATACAGTAAGTATTTACAGCCCCTGGAAATCTCTCAAAACTTGGTTTTTCACCTTTAATTACTGGAAGCGCCAAAATCTCATTGGCAAAATCACTATAAACATCTAGCATTAACAAAGTCTCATCAATTGCCTCATTAGCTGTAGCATGAGCTGTATGACCTTCTTGCCATAAAAATTCTGATGTACGTAAAAACAACCGCGTACGCATTTCCCAACGCATTACATTGGCCCATTGATTTATCAAGATAGGTAAATCACGATATGATTTAACCCATTTAGCATACATAGCACCAATAATAGTCTCACTAGTTGGCCTAATTACTAACGGTTCATCAAGTTCCCCATCAGGCTTCAGACCACCTTTACCATCATCAATAAGTCTATGGTGGGTTACTACTGCGCATTCTTTTGCAAAGCCTTCTACGTGAGAAGCTTCTTTCTCCAGATAACTAAGCGGAATTAATAGTGGAAAATAAGCATTTACATGCCCAGTTGCTTTAAAGCGTCTATCTAAATCACCTTGGATTTGTTCCCAAATTGCATAGCCCCAAGGTTTAATCACCATACAGCCTCGAACTGGTGAGTTCTCAGCCATATCTGCAGCAATAATAACTTGTTGGTACCATTCTGGATAGTTTTCTGATCGTCTAGGTGTAATTGCAGTTTTTTCCATTTTTATCCTTTTATATTTTATCTCATAATTTGTTTAGCGTTGCTAAATTCGCTTCGCTTGGTTAGGCTTCACCTAACCTAACAAATTACTCGTTGAAATTTGATTAAAGCTTTGCTTAATTGTTATATTTTACTTCATAATTTGTTTAGCGTTGCTAAATTCGCTTCGCTTGGTTAGGCTTCGCCTAACCTAACAAATTACTCGTTGAAATTTGATTAAAGCTTTGCTTTAATCAAATTTTCATCGGTAATATAACCATTTGGCGACCTTGGAGATGAAGTTCTCTTTGTAATACCGAAACAGTGTTATTATGGAGTAATCTACTCCATAAGCTCTCATCAACAAATACTAATTTACTGGCAAAGAATACACAATCTGTATAATCTTGCTCAACAAATTCAGCTAATTTAATTAATTCAGCTATTTCATCAATACCATAGCTAAATAAGCCTTCAGACTTTAAATTATGTTCAGTACAAAAATACCTATAGCGTTCAATTATACTATGTAAATCCTTACGATACTGCTTCTTAAATATCTCATCATTAGCAAGTGACTCTGAGTCAATCTCACCTGAAGTTAGAAAAATATAATTCTCAAATACATTAGGGAACAATCTACGCACCCAAAGTAGTGCATGGAGCCCTGCCCCATAATGCTTAGTTACAAAAAATACAGCTGTTTTTGCCATTTTGTTTTCAATAGGTAAAAACTGGGTATTTTTTAGCTGTGCATTTTTAAAATGAGTCGCAAATATAGTGTCGGCATCTTTTAATTTTCTACCGACATTACGATAATGTATTC
>CANMQR010000057.1 GCA_947499925.1 Neisseriaceae bacterium | reverse complement strand
TATAATTTGGTATTAGCTTTTTCATTAATTGCTTCAACAATATCACGAGCTAACTCTCCATGATAGAAATCATCTGGATTATTAGCAATTCTTTTAAGACTTTTGGCATAAGCGGGGTTTTTTATAATTGTACCAATTGGTTTTGGTTGATTATTGCTAGTATAATATAATTCGCGGGCACCATCTAGATTGGGTAATGAATTTTTTTCAGACTCAAGCAATCCATAAAGGCGTGGACTTAATGGATAGCCTTGTATTGCAAGTTGTATTGCTGGGTCAAATAGTTTTGACCAAGGAAGCCTGCCTTGACGTTTATGCATTTCATAGAAAAGTGCAACTTCCCCGGGAACTCCAACAGCATGTGCTGTCTTATAAGCTATATCAAAAGGAAGTGCTTTACCGTCTTTATCCAAAAACCAACTCGGATTTGCTGATTTTGGAGCTATTTCACGACCATCAAAAGCAAGTGTATGATGATTTTGATAAGTAATAGCATACCCACCACCACCAAGCCCTGAACTTTGAGGTTCAGTTAGCCCAAGAACTAGTCCTGCTGCAATTGATGCATCAATTGCATTACCACCTTCATCCAAAATAGTTTGGGCAGCTTTACTTGCCCAGGGGTTATTAGTAACCACCATACTATTCTTGCCAGCTACAAGCTTTTTTTGCTCATAGACAGTTTTTACTTCAGGAGCAATGCTACTATCAACTGCATAAACTTTAGCTATAATAGTCAGTAAAATTAAGGTTTTTTTAATTTCTCATCCCTAATTTAATGCAGGGTAGTCAGTATATCCAATAGCACCATCAGCATAAAATGTTTCAGGTTTTGGAGTATTTAATTCACTATTTAATAATAATCTTTGTGGTAAATCAGGATTTGAAATAAATAACTTCCCAAATGCTACTGCATCAGCATCTCCAGCATTAATCAATGACTCTGATGTAGCTTTTGTCAACATCTGGTTCATTATATAAACCCCACCAAATTCTTTTTTTAGTTTGGCACCTATTGATTTATCATCTTGTTTTTCCCGCGCGCAGATAAAAGCAATCTTACGTTTGCCAAGCTCACGCGCAACATACGAAAACGTAGCTAAGGGGTCAGAATCCCCCATTTTATGTTCATCACACCTTGGCGCTAAATGCATCCCAACACGATCAGCCCCCCATACAGAAATAACTGCATCAGTTACCTCCAACATAAGTCGCGCACGATTTTCTATACTACCACCATAAATGTCAGTGCGTTTATTTGAAATATCTTGTAAAAACTGATCTAACAAATAACCATTAGCTCCATGAATTTCAACACCATCAAAACCAGCTTTTTTGGCATTAGCCGCACCAAGACGATATGCTTCAACTACACCAGGTATTTCATCAAGTTCAAGCGCTCTTGGAACTTCATAATCTTTCATTGGACGCACCAAACTCACATGTCCACTAGGAGCTATAGCACTTGGTGCAACAGGAAGTTTACCATCTAAATAAATAGGATCTGAAATACGTCCAACATGCCATAATTGTAAAAATATCTTACCACCTTCTTTATGCACTGCCTCAGTTACTAGTTTCCACCCCTCAACTTGTGCATCAGACCAAATACCGGGAGTGTTTGGATAACCAACACCCATAGGAGTAACTGATGTTGCTTCAGCAAGTATTAAACCTGCATCAGCTCTTTGGGCATAATACTCTGCCATTAAGGCATTTGGTACTCTATTATCAATTGCGCGACATCTTGTAAGTGGTGCCATAATTATACGATTAGCTAATTCTAAATCACCAACTTTGAGTGGTTTAAATAATATTGAATCTTGCATATTTTAGTAATTCCTTTATTGGGGTTAATACACGTCATCAACTACTCTGTTGCTCTTATGTCTTCTTTAAACTTCTGTGCTTCTTTTCTATCTAAGTCACGAGATTTACTCTTATAATGAGTAATCGCACGAGCTAGTTCGTCTTTTAATACGTCAATAGCTTCATATAGCTCTTCTGCTTCTTCACGCGCACCAAAGTTTTTTTCAGGAGTATGAATACTCACTTCGGCATAAAAAATCTTACCATGATTATGGTGATTAGAAACCTTACCTAAACGAGCATTAAATGTAACTTCATCAGGATTTGTCAGGTATTTCTCTAATGATATCATCTTATCTGCTAAGTATGTTTTTATTGCATCTGTTAACTCAAAATCTTTACAAAAAATTGATAAATTTTTCATTACGTATTTCCTTCTCAAATTACATATTTATTATTCAAATATTTAAATAAATCGGTTATGCCTTTTAAACCGTATATAAGTATTATATCGCAAATTCATTTATTTTACTAGTGCCTTTAGTATAATTTTTATGAATTTATACGTTTATAAGGTATATAAGATGGTTTCCACATATTTTTTTCAATTAATTTAACCAATTCATCATCATCTTGAATTACTATCTTAGCAACCCCCATACTAATAGCTTCTTTTGCAACTCGAATTGCGATATGCTTTGATATATCACGAATCTCTCCAAGAGGCGGCAATAGATTATTAGTTGGATCATTTAATGCCGGAGATAGTTCAGCTAATGCTATTGCAGCAATTAAGAACATTTTATCAGTTACTACACTAGCTTTAGCCGATAAAATACCTAAACCAATACCTGGGAATATATAACAATTATTTACCTGATCAATTCTAACCATTTTACCATTACGACTTGCTAATGGAAAAGCTGTTCCAGTGCCAATAATAGCCATTCCATTAGTCCATTCTAAAACATCCTTAGGGTCGGCTTCAGCTTTGGAAGTTGGGTTTGATAATGGAAAAACTATCGGGTGCGGCGTATTTAGTGCCATCTCGGTAATAACTTCTTTGGTGAATATACCACCTTGAGCTGATACCCCTATTATCAAATTAGCTTTAGCATTACTAACTATTTCAAGTAGGGTAATATTGTTTTTATCATGAATGTGCCAGTTTTTAATTTGTGAGTTTGATTTAATAAACTTCGCCTGAAAATCTAAGCTCTCTACATTTTCAGTAATTAAACCATTACGATCAAATAAAAATATTTGATCATAAGCAGTAGCTTTAGTTAATCCAGTATACTCTAAATAATCAACCAATAAATTACTAATCCCAACCCCAGCAGATCCAGCACCAACTATTACTACACGTAAATCCTTCGCTTCGAGCTTGGATGCTTTAATTGCTGAAATCAAAGCACTAACCACAATTGAAGCTGTTCCTTGAATATCATCATTAAAACTACAGATTTGATTTCTATGCCTATCTAATAACCGTCTTGCATTTGACTGAGCAAAATCTTCCCATTGCAGCAATACATTTGGAAAACGGCGTTTTACTGCTGCAACAAACATATCTACAAAATCTTCATATTCCTGACCTCGAATACGTTTATTACGCCATCCTATATAAAGTGGATCTTCAAGTAGGACATTATTATCAGTACCAACATCAAGTAATATCGGCAAGGTTTTTTCAGGAGCAATACCAGCACATGCAGTATAAAGAGATAGCTTACCAATTGGAATTCCCATACCACCAGCACCTTGATCTCCTAAACCCAAAATCCGCTCACCATCAGATACTACAATAACTTCTACATTATCAAAATATGGACTAGATAGCATAGCATCAATCTTTTCACGATTAGGGTAGCTAATAAAAACCCCACGTGGCTGACGATAAATATGACTAAACTGCTGACAGGCAAGTCCTACTATTGGAGTATAAACTATTGGCATAATTTCTGTTATGTGTTTGTCTATAAGAGCATAAAATAATGTTTCATTTCTTTCTTGAATTGCACGTAAGTAAATATGCTTTTCCAAGTCACTATCTTTACCAATCATGGTATTGTAACGTTTATCAACTATCTCACTCAAACTAAACACATGCGGTGGTATTAGACCATTAAGCGCAAAAAGATCACGCTCTTCAGATGTAAATGACGTACCTTTATTCCAACGTGAATTAATTATCAAATCATAACCAAAAGTTTTGGTTTCCAAATATGGATTATTATTCTTATCTAGTTTAACTTCAAAACGCATTTTTATCCCCTTTGTTATAATTATAGCTTAATCATATAAATTAGCAGCTTTACCAAGCTTACATACTATAGGTTTATTAACCTGTCTTAAAATCTTAGTTCTATCAGCGCTTAGTATAGATCCCCATACTTCAATTACGTCGCTTCCCAAGACTCTAAGTATAGCATTTCGTTTTATTACATACTGAGTATGTTCATAAACTGGAATATTTGGGAAACTAGGATTATTTAATGCTAATCCATCTATATAAAAAGTAATTACCTCTGGATAGATTTTAAAGTTATTAGGGCGTATAATTAATTCAAGCTGCATATCTGGTTTATTATCACACTCACTAAAATCAATAACAAGGCTCAAGTTTTTACCATCTTCTAATGCGCTTTTCACCTCACCATAAGTATCAAAGTTACCAGCAGCGGCAACTGTCATTAACCCCAAAAGAACAATTAATAACTTATACATTTATTCTCCCCTTAAAAAGTAGTTTGACTTACAATGATACGTATTATAATACATTGCTAGAGTAAAGTCTAACTTTGTTAGATTCATTAGATTTGGGATATTATGTTAAAACTTGAAATTGTAATTACTTTGTTAGCTCTTTTGGTAGGTCTATATTCAATTGCTACCAAATTTAAGCTCCCATATCCAATACTATTGGTTATTGCTGGACTAGTAATAAGTATTATTCCCAAACTACCAACTATCCAATTAAATCCTAATATGGTATTTTTAATTTTTCTACCTCCTCTACTGTATGAAGCAGCTTACAATATTTCATGGCACAATTTCAAACGTTTAAGACGCCCGATATTACTTTTGGCAGTAGGACTTGTAGTCTTTACAACTGCCGGGGTTGCTGCTATCGCTCACTACATAATCCCTGGTTTTACTTGGCCGCTTAGTTTTTTACTTGGAGCTCTTGTATCACCTCCTGATGCAATTGCCGCGATCAGTATTACCAAATACCTAAAGCTACCTAAACATATTGTGACTCTATTAGAAGGTGAAAGTTTAATTAATGATGCATCTGCACTTATTATTTATCGCTATGCACTTCTATCGATCACCGGCAACCAAGTCTTTAATCTAAATGATGCTTCATTAGCATTTATGATTGTTTCTGGTAGTGGGGTTGTTATTGGAATCGCTGTTGCTTATGCTATAGGCCATATCCACCGCGGGATAGAAAACCCAACAGCAGAGACTATAATTTCACTCATTACTCCATTTGTGGCTTATTTAATCGCAGAACTCTTTGATGTATCCGGCGTTCTTGCTGTTGTATCTTCAGGAATATTTCTTGCTTGGCAATCTCCAGAAATTTTATCTTTTGAAACTCGGTTTAAGATTAAGGGATTCTGGGATATCGTAGTATTCTTATTAACTGGTATCGTATTTATTATGATAGGACTCCAACTCCCAACCATCTTAGAAGACCTAAACGACTATACGATACTATCTCTTATCAGATACGGTTTATTAATTAGTCTTGTTGCAATAGTAGCTCGAATTGCTTGGGTATTTACCTTATACACTGCCTCTATGATAATC
>CANMQR010000056.1 GCA_947499925.1 Neisseriaceae bacterium | reverse complement strand
GTGTTGCTGGTGGTATTAGGTCAGTTGCTCAGGCAGAGGTGGTTTTAGCTAACGGTGCTGATAAAATCTCGATTAATTCACCAGCATTAGAAAATCCACAACTAATTACTGAATTAGCTAAACGTTTTGGCACACAATGTGTGGTTGTGGGTATTGATAGTAGAATTATTGATGGAAAATATCAAGTTAGTCAATATACTGGGGATGAATCTAAAACAGTAATTACCTCAAGGTCGGTTTCAGAATGGGCTAGCGAAGTTGAAAGTCGTGGTGCGGGTGAGATTGTTCTTAATTGTATGAATCAAGACGGCGTAAGATCAGGATATGATATTATTCAAACTAAACTAGTATCAAATTTAGTTAATATTCCAGTTATTGCCTCAGGTGGAGCCGGAAGTATGTCTGACTTTGCTAATTTATTTAAACAAACACGGGTAACTGGTGCATTAGCTGCGTCAGTATTTCATAAACAAATTATTGCTATAGATGAATTAAAACAATATTTAGCTAGTGAAAATATAGAGATTAGAAAATGTTAGATAAAATTAATTTTGCGAAAATGGATGGATTAGTACCCGTGGTTATTCAGGATAATCATACACTACAGGTGCTTATGGTTGGATTTATGAATAAAGAAGCACTGGAGGCTACTATATCAAGTGGTAAGGTTACTTTTTTTAGTCGTACCAAAAACCGTTTATGGCAAAAGGGAGAGACTTCTGGTGATTTTTTACATGTAATTGATATTCATCTTGATTGTGATGATGATTCGCTTTTAATTATGGCAAATCCAGCTGGTCCAACATGCCATACTGGTAGTGTTTCTTGTTTTAGTACTCAAAAATTACCAGCATTATCAATAATTGGTAAATTAGATAAGACAATTATTGAACGAATTAATTATCCCACAGATGGTAGTTATACTGATCACTTACTTAAAAAAGGTGTTAAAAAAATCGCTCAAAAAGTGGGTGAGGAAGCAGTAGAGGTAGTTATTGCAGCACTTAACGAAACAACACCAGAGTATCTTGGTGAAATGACAGATTTACTGTATCATGCAATGGTACTACTTCATGCAAAAGGATTGACACTGGACGATTTAGCAGCTGTAATTGAATCTCGGAATAAAAAATAATTTAATAGCAAGGGCATAAAAATGATAGATATTAATTTGCTTAGAAATAATATAGATAAAGTTGCTACTAATGTAGCTCATAAAAAAGTAATTATTGATACCAAATATTTTAATGAATTAGAAGCTAAGCGTAAGAGTTTACAAGTAACGATGGAAGAATTACAAGCAAAGCGTAATAGCTCATCAAAACAAATTGGTGTACTTAAATCAAAAGGTGAAGATGTTAGTCATATTATGGCTGAAGTAGCAAATCTTGGGAGTGAGTTAAAATCTGCTGAAGTTGATTTTGCAACGATTCAGGAAGAATTAACCAATTGGATGTATGGTATACCAAATATGCATCATGAGTCAGTGCCTATTGGTAAGAACGAAGAAGACAACCAAGAGATTAGACGTGTAGGAGTTCCAAGAAGCTTTGATTTCGCGGTTAAAGACCATGTTGATTTGGGGCTTGGGATTAACAAAGAACTAGACTTTGAAACGGCTGGTAAAATGTCTGGTAGTCGTTTTGTGGTACTTAGAAATAAAATTGCTAAGTTACACCGTGCATTAGCACAGTTTATGCTTGATACACATATTGAAGAACATGGCTACACCGAGACTTATGTTCCTTATATGGTAAATGCTCGTGCAATGCTTGGAACAGGGCAATTACCCAAATTTGAAGAAGACTTATTTAAGTTAAAGCATGGCGATGAGAGTATGTATCTTATTCCTACCGCCGAAGTTCCACTAACTAATATGGTAGCAGATACTATTACTAAGATTGATGAATTACCACTTAAATTCGTCGCTCATTCTCCATGCTTTAGAAGTGAGGCGGGTAGCTATGGGCGCGATACTCGCGGGATGATTCGGATGCACCAATTTGATAAAGTAGAGATGGTACAGATTGTTGAAGCTAGTAAGTCATATGCTGCGTTAGAAGAAATGACAAAGCATGCAGAGAATATATTGAAAAAGCTAGAGTTGCCATATCGAGTGCTTAATCTATGTACTGGAGATATTAGTTTTCCTGCAGCCAAGACTTATGATTTAGAAGTATGGCTTCCATCACAAAACACTTATCGTGAGATTTCGTCTTGCTCTAATATGACTGATTATCAAACTAGACGCTTACAAGCAAGGTTCAAAAATGCTGAGGGTAAAAATGAACTACTTCATAGCCTAAATGGCTCAGGTCTAGCAGTTGGTCGTACACTAGTTGCTGTTCTTGAAAACTATCAAAATGCAGATGGTTCTATAACAGTACCTGAGGTATTACGTAGCTATATGGGATGTGATTTAATCACCGCTTAGAAGGTGGTTGTGTAAATTATTTGTAAAAGTCAATATCTAGTTATTGGGGATATGATATAATCACGTTAGTGTATAAACTTTGGTTTTAACTTGGAGATAAATTTCTCAAGAAAACCGTCGAATAAATATTATTAGGAAAATAATTCATGGCAAATACAGTACAAGCAAAAAAACGTGCACGTCAGTCGATTAGTCGTCGCGATCATAATTTCTCACTTAGAACTGAATTCAGAACTGCAGTTAAGAAAGTTTTAAAAGCTATCGCTGGTGGTGATAAATCAGTAGCTCAAAATGAGTTTAAGAGCACACAATCAACAATTGACAAGATTGCCCGTAAAGGTATATTCCACAAGAATAAAGCAGCGCGTCATAAAAGTAGATTATCTGCTAAAGTCAAAGCTATGGCTTAATTACGCTATTAATTAGCTTATTTTATTATGAGCAATTAATTTGCAAAAAACCCCGTATTGTTCGGGGTTTTTTTAATAACTAAAGGTATATAAATATGTTACATACAATTTCTAATGTTTTAGAAACTAAATTTAGGGAAGCTTTTAATGAGCTTGGAATTGCTCCTGAAACTCCAGTATTATTAGTTGAAGCAACGCGTCCTGAGTTTGGGGATTTTCAAATGAATGGTGCTATGGGTGCCGCTAAGATGCTAAAACAAAACCCTAGAGAACTAGCGAACAAGATTATTGCTGCGGTTAAGTTGGATGGTCTCGTAACAAAGCTTGAAATTGCAGGCCCTGGATTTATTAATATCACTTTAGATAATAAATATTTAGAGAGTTTTGTAGCAACTCTTAATTCTAGCAATCACTATGGAGTTAGTTATCTATCCCATAATTCTGAGACCGTTGTTGTTGATTTATCCTCTCCAAATTTAGCTAAGGAAATGCACGTAGGGCATTTACGTAGTACCGTTATTGGGGATGCATTAGCAAGAGTTTTTGCGTATATGGGAGATAGTGTTATTCGCCAAAACCATGTTGGGGATTGGGGGACTCAGTTTGGGATGCTTATTGCTTATATGAAAGAGCAAGATTTTGTAAGTCCGAACTCGAATAATGGTACTAATTTCTCAGTTAGAGATTTAGAACAGTTTTATCGTAGTTCAAAACAAAAGTTTGATGAAGATGTAGAGTTTGCCAATAAGGCACGGGAATATGTAGTCAAACTACAAAATTGGCGTAATGGATTCGAAAATGTACATAAAGATTGGTCTACTTTTAGAGATGAGTCATTAAGACATTGCCAAGAGATATATGATTTACTTGGAGTGCCACTGACAAAAAATAATGCTATTGGTGAGAGCTTTTATGAAACTAAGTTACCTGATATAATTAAGGTGCTTGAAGATAAAAAGTTAATAACTGATAGTAATGGTGCTAAATGTGTGTTTTTTGCTCCAGGTGAATTATCAGGTGGGGAAGAGACTCCTTTTATAGTTCAAAAACAAGATGGTGGATATTTGTATGCAACTACAGATTTGGCAGCTATTAATTATCGGGTAGATAATTTGCATGCTACTCGTATCGTATATGTAGTTGATGCACGGCAATCATTTCATTTTAAACAATTATTTTTGGTGGGTAAAAAAGCAGGTTTGGCAAAGCCTGATACCAAGCTTGAGCATACTCCCTTTGGGACTATGATGAATGAAGATGGTAAGCCATTTAAGACCCGTGATGGTGGTACTGTTCGTCTTATAGATTTGATTAATGAAGCTAAACTTCGTGCCAAGAAAATTGTTGCAGATAGAAATACAGAGTGGAGTGAGGTTGATAAAGATCAATTAGCCAATATTTTAGCTATAGATTCGATTAAATATTCGGATTTGTCCAAAAATCGTAATAGTGATTATATTTTTAGTTTTGATAAAATGCTCGCGTTTGATGGCAATACTGCACCATATCTATTATATGCTTATACAAGAATACAAAGTATTCTAAAAAAAGCTGAGGTTATAGATTGTAGTAGCTATAAAATTAATATTAATGAGGCAGCAGAACATAAATTAGCTCTTCATATTGCCAAATTTGCTGATACTATAGATATTACTGCTAAAGAAGCATATCCACATTATATGTGCCAATATCTGTACAATTTGGCGAGTTTGTTTATGCAGTTTTATGAAGCGTGTCCAATTTTAAAGTCTGAAAATAATGCTATTAAAGAAAGTCGTTTAGCTATTGCAAACTTAACCGCTGAAATTCTAAAAACTGGCTTAGATCTACTGGGAATAACTACCGTAGATAGAATGTAGATTGAAGCTATTAAATAAATTTATTAAGGTTTATAAAAATGTTTTATAAAAAGCATATGTTTTTTTGTACTAATATAAAAAAAGATGGTACTGGATGCGGAAGTATCTGTAGTCAGGATATGCAAAGTTTTGCCAAAAAAAAGCTCCAAGATGGTGATAATTGGGGCGAAGGTAAAATTCGTGCCAGTAAATCAGCTTGTTTGGGACGTTGTGAGCAAGGTCCTGTTGCTGTCGTATATCCAGAAAGTACCTGGTATACATATATTGATGAAAAAGATGTAGCTGAAATTATTGATAAGCATTTAATAGATGGTGAAATTGTAAAGCGTTTGCAGATTTAATCAAGTAACTTGGATATAAATATGAATCATGATAATCGTCCAGATCCAGAAGAGCTATTAAAACAAATAGAAGAACATAAGCGTGGTAGCTTAAAGATATTTCTAGGGGCTGCGGCTGGGGTTGGTAAAACTTATGCCATGCTAAAGGCGGCAAGCCAATTAAAAGCAGATGGTGAAGATGTGGTCATTGGTTATGTTGAAACTCATAATAGGGAAGAGACTAAACTTTTATTACCAAAAGATATAGAGTATATCTCTATTAAAGTAATTAATTATAAAGGAACGGAACTTAAAGAATTTGATATTGATAAAACTCTAGCACGTCATCCATCTATAGTTATTTTGGATGAACTTGCCCATACTAATGTCATTGGTTCTAGAAATGGTAAGCGTTATCAGGATGTTTTAGAGTTGTTAAATGCTGGTATTGATGTTTATACTGCACTAAATGTACAACACTTGGAGTCACTTAATAATATAGTCGAACAAATTACCGAAATTAAGATTAATGAAACAGTTCCTGATCAGATTATTGAAGATGCTGATGAAGTGGTATTAATTGATTTACCTCCTGAAGAGCTTATTGAACGCTTAACTGATGGTAAAATATATCCAAAAGAAAGGATTGATGCCGCATTAGCAAATTT
>CANMQR010000055.1 GCA_947499925.1 Neisseriaceae bacterium | reverse complement strand
CCCATGGTAGCATTAGAGCACCAAAACCCCCAATTATTACGAGTGAAACTCCATGAGAACGCATAATAGTTGGTATGGCTAAAGTTGCAAAATACATAGGTATAGTATTTGCTATAGCAAGGCAGGTTATAGTAAATAGACTTTTATTATATGGAATCATAATTTAACTTATATTTATCTTTAAAAGCTCGTGGGCCATTTGAGTTGCGACAGTGACAGATTGGCAAGCTATACACTGAAACGGCATATTTTTTTTCATAGCTGGCTTATTTAATTTGCTTATCATATCAGCATCATTAGTAACTCTTAACATGCCACGACAATATTGTGCAAGAAGCTTTTTATTACGTTTAAACCAACCCATTTGTTCTTTACGCGCGGATTGGGAAAATTGGTAATTGTGATCAAAAGTAGTAATAACAACATATGGCTCGGGTATAGTTACTAATAGCTCCAGTTGCTTGATCCAATTACTTACGGCATAATCTGTTGGAAAACTTGGAAAATTAATATGAATGATGGGCCAATTATGAATTATACAATCAATACGTGAAGGATTTGCTTTATAAAAATCATAAGGTTCAATTGCATACAAAGTTGCCATTTTTTCTGGTAATTGAATGATTCCTAGATTTTTAAACCCCAGCTTGCGTTCAAGTGAGCGAAGCTGTTTTACCTCAACACTTGGTTCAATCAGCACTCGCAATGCATCACAACGGCTAAATAGATAATGACTAAGTCCACGCACAATTAACTTACTGTAACCTAACCCAAGGCTTAATGGATTGCCAATTAACAAATGTATGCCATAATCACCAGGACAGCTCGGATAAAAGTTAGCCAGTCGGTCATGACAAACACTGTACACTTCACCATAAGCTACGAGAGCATTGTTTATACTCAGCATAAATAACTCTTGATTAGTATTAGTAAGCATGTTCTTAAAGTATGCATATAAATCTGCATATGGCTTGTCTAAGTGCCATAATGCAGCTACATGTGGTTCATGCATCCAACTATATAGATATTCAAAATCTAGTTCAAGATTGACTTTAACTAAAGTTAAAGAATCTCCAGTTTGTGAACAAGTATAACTAAAATGTTCTGTTCTATTCATGATTATCACTGGTAGTAACATATTGTATACGCGAACTCAAATATGCAGCATTTATTGGATTATCCATCAATACTCTTGATTCCACTTTTGGCCGCTGTGCATAATCACCATATCCTACATCAAGCAACCTCAAGCGATTTAAATTAAGTTTTTTAAACTTTGGCTTTAAAATATCAATTTCTAAAATCCTAGTTTGGAACTCAGGGTGTTTAATATGATATGCTGTAACTGTATCATGCACTTTCTGCCAAAATACTTCTTCAGGATAATTGCTGTAACTACATAAAATATCAGATAAATAACGGTATAACACCACAAACAATCCAGTATGGATAAACTGTGCTAGATCTTCATCAGATAAGCGGTACAGGGTATCCAATAATACATTAGGTAGATCTTCTAACTCTGCAATATCTATACTAGTTATATTTATATCATCTATAAAATCCTTCAAAACCAAACCGGTTGGATAATAGTTTTCGTCAAGTATCAACATAGTATTTTCACCATGCGGTGAAAACACCACACCGTATTTATATAACCAATGTAGTAAAGGTGGAATACATACACCCAAAAACTTTATAAGCCAGTCATCAATTGCTAAACCTGATTTGGCAATAAGAGAGTTTATAAATGGAACACTATTATTATCTATGTGAATCAGAGATGCCATTGTAATAACTTTTTCATTTGGTCGCAGATAGTTATTCACATTTTCTCGCCAAATCACTCCCAATAACTCTTGATACTGATAAGGAACACCTGGCAATCTTTGATAAACTTTATGGTCATAATTAATACTTGCAATTTCTCCTAACATCACCAAACGCTGCTGATTAAGAAAATCATCATTTGCTAATTTAAGCTTAATCCACTGGCTCAAAACTGGTGCAAGTTCTGTACGCTCCCCTGGTAAACCTCGGTAGACTGCAGTATTAAAAATACTAAGAGGCAATTTAACTTGAAATTTGTGCCTATGAGACTGATTATTAAAACTCCTAATTGACTGTGTTGCCAAATAGTTATCATTTGACTTGCCCAAATATACAATATTATGTTTTACAATATCTTCAGAGAATAGCTGAATTATCTGACGTTGCCATTGCCATTCATGTACTGGCATAAAATAGTAATCACTTTGTTTTAAGTCTAAATTATTTAGCTGCTTATAGAAATCATCAAGCTCTGATTTTGATAATTCAGCCGTAATTAGTTTTTGGTAATCTAACCCATCAATTGAGTTAAATTTAGAGCTATCTTTTTTTACCGCAAGCCATGACAATTGTAATAAATTTTGTATTTCAGGTGCATAGCATAAGTACTCTGAGTAAGAAAATCCTAGGCGACCTTTATTAATTACAAACCATGGATGTGCATGCATATAACCATCAAGTTGAGAAAAATCAGGTAGTGATAATAACTTTTTATTTATATTTTGGTCATTACTGATCAAATGGCAATCTGCTATTAAAGTATGGTTTAACTCTCGTAAATAATGCCCAAGAGTCAACTCATCGACTCCTATTAGTTTGTAAGCATAACAAATAAAATCACTCACTGATAACTCATGCACTTCTTCTGAATTTTTATAAAGACGAATACTGCCTTTATCAATATTCCAATTACCAAAAATCCTTAATGAGCCTACAAATGTATAGTAAATATCTGGTGATAAGTTTAATCTATGTTGATAATTTTTATTATCCAACGCTTTGGTTTCAGTTGTTATCAAATCTTCATACATAAACTCAACAAGTATTTTTCTAAGTAGATTAAGGTTTGCGATTCGCCAATTTTTACTTGTTAGGGAGCGATTTAAATATCTTAATGATTCTTGCATATATGTGTTCTTTCAATGTTAATTTAGGTTCAGTGGATTTGGAATCTCGCTATAGATTGACTGCATTTCTAGAGGAGCTGTTAGCTCATCCATATTAAAAAGCTTGGTACCAAGATTGTCTTTAATTGGCAATGTTTTGTTGTTTAGTAACGTGTTTAAGTAGCTATTAACTTTATTTATCCACTCTTTGTCTTTACTAAAAATAAATTTTTGCAAAGATTTAATTAACTCTATTTCGTTAATATAACCTGCGTAAGCTATAGCATTGATAACTCCAAAAACACTATTGCATATTAGATAATAACTTAAATGATGAGCTATAAATTCAGTGCTACCTGTAGCAAAATCATGATAAATCCCTAAATTATTATCTGATTTTGATAAAGCATTATCACTTATATAGTAACCTTGACTGTCACGGTAGTAGCCGCACTCTGGCATTCCATCTCTATCAATTTTGATAAGCAAATTCTGCTGGTGACCTTCTAGAGCAATCTCATAATGAGTGAATAACCACAATAATGGCTCAATGCACATTTGCAGAAACTTATTGAACCATAAGATTGAGGCTTCTTTATCTGTAACGTTATAGTTTACAGCTAATTGTGGAATTATTTCGTTAAAGCGGTTGCCCGATTTAAACGGATTATCTTGACATAAAGATGCAAGACAAGCTACATTGTTATCAGCATCCATAAATGGATTGTTACGAAAAAGTACGGCACTTTCTTCTATTATTTGTCCCTTATACTGTAAGCAAATAAATGCAGGATCAGTAATGGCATTAAATGATGGAAATTTATTTTTTAATTGAGTTGCAATAATACTTTTCCAAAATTTACCAACTGAAATTGCACGGCTAAGCTCACGCTCATACTGCATACGAACAGAATTAGTAATCATTACATTTAATGAAAGCTTAAGCATATAAGGTACACGTTCGCTATAAACACTCCGAATTGAAGATGTTGCATTAAAATACTGCCCCAATGGACCTAATTCAGTTAGAGTTTTATCTTCCAACATTTTTTTAATTGGTGCTAGATTTTTAATATATTGTGCTTGCCATGGATGTATTGGTATTAGTATATCATCACCATAATTTTTTCCATCAAGAAAATATTTTTGCAGTAAATCATTTGTAGTATTTGAAAGTAGACTATCTGACATAACGTTTTCTTTAGACGCTAAAAAATAATGCATTTGGAATTGATTGCGTAATTCAGGATAATAAGCAATAAATTCTTCTGATGTAAATCCATCACAGCTTTTAGGAGTGGGATGCATTTGATGCCCAGCAAGCAATGAGCTTTCAGTGAGTTTAAAATTTACTCGTTGAGCAAATAATTCATTTATCTGTTGACAATCCAATTGGCTAAAAGTCAATTTCAAGTTTCTATAACTACCCTTGATTTGTTCAATAAAATTTATGCTATCAGCATTAAGAACTTTATTGCTCTCCATAAGAGCAGATAAAATCATCTCCACTGAAGTAAAAAAATCTATTGGTTGCGGTATATCTTCCCCCAATTTTAAAATATTGAGTGGAAATTTAAACTGATGACGTCCAACAATAGAAAAATAACTTAAACTTGCAATTAGGACTGCTTTGGCTTCTTTAAAACTAATATGCAGATAATGAACATTATCTATTACTTTATACTCATAGTTTTTATTATTTTTTAGATAAGCATTTAGCAAATTTTTTAAGGTGATTTCTTTTGCTATTTTCATTTAACCTCCCAAAGTTGTAAAATTAAAAGTTTGAAATACATTTTGTTCCTCAATTTTATAAAACTCTTTACCTAAAATCGCGTTTATCAATACTGAATTGCGATGGCAACCAAGCCCCAAATCTGGTGATCCTATACCATGAGAAAGCATACTATTATTTTGCATAAAAATCTTACCAAGATTATTTGAATAGCTCTTAATACTAAAGTCCTCGTTTAATGCATAACCTTGATTGGAATCTTTGATCAATATATTATCTAATGGCTCTAATATCTTAATATCTGATGACTTATAACCAGTTGCAAGAATGACTGCATCACACTCAATCTGTGGTATTGACTTAGTTAAATTGTGTTGAGAGTTTACGCTAAAAAACCCTGGAATATTTGCTGTTGTTATGGAATTAACCTGAGTATTAGAGAGCATTGTCAAAGGCTTAACTTGAGAACCAACCGTTAAGCGATAAATTAAATCAAAGATTTCAGCGATTGTTTCTTTACTAATGCCTTTATATAGTAAACTTTGCTTAGATATCATCTTCTTTCTTATAGATTCATCCAATTTATAAAATAAATTCATATAATCTGGGCTAAAATGCTCAAGACCAAGTTTTGAATACTCCATAGGAAAAAACCCTGAAGACCTAGTTATCCATATTAATTTTCTTTGGCGATCTTGATGCTGTGATAATAAATCTAACACTATTTCTGCTGCACTTTGTCCTGATCCAATAACGCAAATTGTTTTACACTCATCTAATAATTTTGCATGCTGCAGGTATTTAGCAGAATGAAATATATATGGTGTTTCAGGAAAAGTAAGATGCTCTGGGATACAAGGTGAAGTTCCTACTCCAAGTGCAATATGTCGAGTATACAGAATATCTATTTCTTTAGTGTCAGTATTTAGTATTTTAACTTTATATAATGCATTGCTATTAATGGTATCTATGGTAATGTCAATAACTTTGGTTCTAAACTGTACATTACTTAAATTAGCGCTTACCCATTGGCAATAGTGATTATATTCTTTACGTAAAATAAAAAACTTTTCATAAAAATAAAATTTATATAACCTATT
>CANMQR010000054.1 GCA_947499925.1 Neisseriaceae bacterium | reverse complement strand
TGATCCATAAGAGCAAATATACCCTCAAATATTACGATACGACTTGGCATAACTGTTATAGTGTCAGGTTTCCTAGCATGAAAGGCAAAATCATAAGTTGGCATCTCAATTGGTACACCATGATACAAATCATTTATATGCTTTTTTAGTAAATCCCAATCAAATGCATCAGGATGATCAAAATTAACTTTATTACGCTCTTCTAAGCTTAAATGCGATATATCTTTATAATAATAATCCTGCATAATAACCGCTGGTTTATAATCTCCACTAGCAGTAATTATATGCTCAGTTACTGTAGATTTACCAGAACCAGAACCACCAGCTACACCAATTATAAAAGTTTCCATGTTAATTACCCCGTATATTCTTCTTTAAATAATAGCTCTTTAAGTATTTTAAGCTCATCACGACACTTAGCAGCTTTTTCAAACTCCAAATTGATTACATGAAGTTTCATTTGTCTTTCAGTTTGCTTGATTAATTTAGCTAACTCTTTGTCCGATAAGTGTTTAGGTAATTTAACTTCAAGTTTTTCTTTATAAATACCATCTATTATATCATTAATTGGCTTAATTATTGTCATTGGTGTTATGCCATGTTCTTGATTATATTGTAATTGCTTATTACGACGGCGCGTCGTCTCATCAATCGCTTTTTGCATAGAGTTGGTAATCTTAGCTGCATAAAAAATCGCATGCCCATTGATGTGCCTTGCTGCACGCCCTACGGTTTGGATTAATGAACGCTCAGACCTTAAAAACCCCTCTTTATCCGCATCAAGTATTGCAACTAAGCTAACTTCTGGCATATCTAGGCCTTCACGTAGTAAATTAACCCCAACTAAAACATCAAATAAGCCAAGGCGTAAGTCACGAATAATTTCAACACGTTCAACAGTATCAATATCTGAATGTAAATAGCGAATTTTAATTCCATTTTCACTATAATACTCAGCCAATTTCTCAGCCAATTTCTCAGCCATTTTTTTGGTAAGAGTAGTTACTAAAACCCGCTCATTTTTGTCACGCCTAAGCTTAATCTCACTAAGTAAATCATCAACTTGATTATTTACATCTCGTATTTCAATTACTGGATCAACTAGCCCTGTAGGACGTACTACCTGCTCTACCAGGTTATCTTCATGTTCTTTTTCATAATTCCCAGGAGTAGCTGAAACAAATACCGCTTGAGGCATGCGCTTTTCAAATTCAGTAAATTTAAGTGGTCGATTATCAATTGCTGAAGGTAATCTAAAGCCATAATCAATTAGATTTTGTTTCCTTGCTCTGTCCCCATTATACATTCCACCAATTTGAGAAATCGTAACATGCGACTCATCAATAAACAATATACTACTATCAGGTAGATAATCAATCAAAGTAGGTGGTGGTTCACCACTACTTCTACCAGTTAAATGACGTGAGTAGTTTTCAATACCTTTACAAAAGCCTATTTCTGTAAGCATCTCAAGATCAAACTCAGTTCTTTGGCGAATCCGATACGCTTCAACCATCTTACCTGCTGCTTCGTATTCTTTAACCCTAATCTCAAGCTCAGCCTTAATCCTACTTGTTGCTGCTATTACAGTATCTTTTGGAGTAACATAGTGTGACGATGGAAAAACGGTAAAGCGTGATAATCTTTGTTGTACTTTACCGGTTAATGGGTCAAATAATGCTAACATCTCAATTTCATCATCAAAAAGACTTATTCTAACCGCCTCTTCAAAATGCTCAGCTGGAAAGACATCTATTATATCACCTCTAACCCTAAAAGTACCACGCCGAAAATCAATATCTGATCTTTCATACTGCATAGCTACTAGCCTTGCAATAATATCTTTATGTTCAATTTTTTCGTGTTCACGTAGATGAAGTATCATTTCTTGGTAGGCTTTTTCTTCACCCAAGCCATAGATTGCTGATACTGTAGCAATGATAATTACATCATCTCTAGATAAGAGAGATTTGGTAGCTGAAAGACGCATTTGTTCAATATGATCATTGATACTAGAGTCTTTTTCGATAAATAGATCTTTATGCGGGACATATGCCTCAGGTTGATAGTAATCATAGTAAGATACGAAATACTCAACCGCATTTTCAGGAAAGAAATCTCTAAATTCGGCATAGAGCTGTGCTGCTAGGGTTTTATTATGTGCCATAACTAATGCAGGGCGACCAGTTCTCGCTATCACATTAGCCATAGTAAAGGTTTTCCCACTACCAGTGACACCAAGCAGTGTTTGGCACATAAGTCCATCATTGATACCATCAACTAAGGACTTAATAGCCTGTACTTGGTCACCGGCTGGAAGATATTCGCTTTTTAGTTTGAAAGGGCTACCTGGGTAGGTAACTAAATCTGCCATTTATATTAACGTCTGTCGTTTCCACTAAAGGCTAATATAATTTGTAGTAAACTAGTAAATAAATTATATAAGCTAACGTATAGAGTCAATGTTGCTGAAATATAATTAGTCTCACCACCTCTAACGATTTGGTTTAGTTGCCATAAAATCATTAGTGACGAAAATATTACAAATGCTCCACAAATCATTAGATGAAATGCAGGAGTTCTAAGAAATATACTAGCTATAATACCGATAAAAAGCACTACACCACCAACTGCCAAAAAATTAGTTAAGAATGTCATTTCTTTTTTAACTACAAATGAAATAGCACTCATCACAAAAAACACTGCTGAAGTAAGTAATGCAGCAAGTAAAATAAGACTCCCACCATTAGGCACACGAAGAGCAAATTGTAGTAATGGCCCTAAAAGTAATCCCATCATAAAAGTAAATAGCATCATCCAGATAATACCTGCGAAGCTATTTTTATTTTTTTCAACCATAAACATCATAAAATACAAACCCGCCATTAGAAGCAATGAGCCCATAATAGGACTAGTTCTTAAAAACATAAACGAGAAATTAATTCCAAGAAGCGCCCCAATAGCTGTTGGCAATAACGATAAAGCCAATAACATATAAGTATTTTTTAATACTTCTTGACGAATTTCTGCTGAAGGAGCAGCTGTTTGGTACATTTGACTTTGATAGTTCATTTCATATCCTTTTGAAATTAAGTTTTATCTTATAGTATTATATAGTATCTAAGTAATTAAAATCAAGCTTTTAACTATATTAAATTTTAAAACAAGATATTTCTTAGACCTTATCTATTAATTAAATAACTTAATTATCGTTAAAAAAACACCTGATAAAAGCACGCACATTGGAAAAGTTAATACCCAAGCAATAATTATATTTTTAACAACATTCCAATTAACTCCAGTACGCCCAGACCCAGAATTACCAGCCCCCATAATAGAACCTGATACAGCATGTGTAGTACTTAATGGAATACCAAAACGAGAACCCGCAAATAGAATTATTGCCGAACTAAGCTCGGCCGCAAAACCACTAGAAGGCTCTAATTTGGCAACCCTAGTACTTAGGGTTCTGATAATTCGCATACCACCGGCCATAGTACCTGCTGCCATACAAAAAGCACAAGCAAATACAACCCAACTAGGAACATCAGCGCTTTGAATTAAATGAAAATTAAATAATGTTAGCGTAATTATTCCCATAGTTTTTTGAGCGTCGTTAGAACCATGACTAAACGATAGAAAAGCAGTTGATAAAACCTGTAATTCACGAATAAAGTTATTGGTTTTTCTGGGTTCCGTGTTATTTTTAAGAAAGCGCCTAATGAGCGTAACAATCAACATTGCGACTACAAAACCCAAAAGTGGTGAAATAACCATGGGTAACATAACTTTATTAATTATATTTACATAGTTAATTACTTTATAGCCACTATTAAACATAATAGCCCCAACTAGTCCACCTATCAAAGCATGAGAAGAACTAGAAGGGATACCAAAATACCAAGTAAGAAGATTCCACGTAATAGCTGATAATAATGCTGCCAAAATAACACCCTCTGTTGCTAAGGCTGGGTCAGCAAAACCTTTTGCAATAGTAACAGCAACTGCTGTACCACTAAGAGCACCTATTAGGTTAAAAATTGCTGAGATTGAAATTGCCTGAAATGGCTCGAGTGATTTAGTTGATATTGAAGTTGCAACTGCGTTTGCAGTATCATGAAAGCCATTACTAAATTCAAAAAACAAAGCTATTGCAATTAATATAATTGCAAATAAGGGTATGTCCATATTATTACTCTATCTCCAAAGATTAATTATATATTTTTAACAGAAACCTGCACTACTAGCTCAGAAGCACTAACGGATACATCAATTACACCATCAATATTTTTATAAATCTCTTTTAATTTTAAGATCATAAGCGTATCAAATTTGCCAGAATACATTTCATTAACCGCCTGACGTAAATCTTCGATACCATTTTCTTCTAATTCATTAATTCTATCACTTGATTTTATAATATTATCAGTATTACCAAGCTTCAAAGCAGTAACACAATCAACCAAGGCCCTAGTAATTTGTAATAATGTATTAGCATTTTTTACTAAAATATCATCGGAATTTGCATCAATATCATAAATCTTTAGTTTAGTACCAATTTTGATAATACGTTTGGTTAGTTTATTCAAAAGCCCCGATAACTCTTGAATATCACCTCTATCAATTGGAGTAATAAACATACTATTTAAAGATTGTAATATTTTTTTATTATTGTCAACTGATTTTTGTTTTAATAAACGTAAATTAGTAAACATTTGCCCAAGTGATTCTTCATTTTTACAGTTTAAAATATCTACAAATATTTTTGCTGCATCATTAGCATAAATAGCAGCTTCTTCAAATAATATAAAAAATATATCACCTTTAGCAGGTACTAGTGACTTTATAATTCTTCGTAACACATCTCTCTCCAAAAAAATCATGTGGCTTATGACCAAAATGTCATGACGGTATAATATCATAACCCTTAAAAAAATTTTAGCTATTTTAGCCAAATCCTCTAGCAAATATAAATTAACTAAAAATAACTGTATGTTAGAGCATAAATTAGGTACTACTTAGCTGCTTCATTACCAAATCTGGAGTTATATTATTAAGGCAATTATAATGCCCAAATCGACAAGTTCGCTCAAAACACGGAGAGCAATCAAGCTTTAATTGTAAAGTTTGTGCTTTTGGGGATAATGGTGGTGTAAATAAAGTCGATGTTGAGCCATAAATGGCTATTACATTGGTATTAGTGGCACAAGAGATATGCATTAGCCCTGAATCATTGGTTATCACATATTTTGCCATAGCTAGAATATCAACAGTATCAGATAAGCTAGTTTTGCCACATAAGTCAAAAATGTTGGTTTTATTATGAATTTTTGCGATAATTGAGTTACTAATTTCAGTATCTTTACCTGAACCAAGGATAATAATCTGAAAACCACGGTCTTTAAGTAAATCAGCTAACTTTGCAAAATGTTCTGGAGGCCAACGTTTCGCTGGCCCATATTCCGCTGCTGGGCAAAATGCTATTATCGGAATTTCACTATTTATATTGAATTTTTCTAGGAGTAATTTTTGGTTTATAGTATCAACTGAAAGTTCTGGCCACTCTATAATATCAGGCTTTTTGCCATTGTTAGCCAGAGCACAAAACCTATCAATCATAAGTGGTAGTTCGGCCTTGTCTAATTTATATATATCATTAAGCAGCCCATAACGACTCTCTCCCACAAAACCAGTTCGTTTCTTTATTTTAGCAAAGAATGGCGTAATTGCTGATTTAAGTGAGTTTGGGAGTACTATTACTTGATTATAGTTATTCTTAC
>CANMQR010000053.1 GCA_947499925.1 Neisseriaceae bacterium | reverse complement strand
TTCGTCATCAATTGCCCGAGGAATACCAAACATTTGCCCAGGAGCGATAATAGTATTTGTTTGGATTCCGGCATCACCCATCAAGTATGATTCAGCATTTTTACTTATCACTAATCCAAGTGGATTTTCATTTATATTATAACTAAGATCATCTTGTAAAATTTCAGGTAATTGCGAGTCCTTAAATGAGATACTACCACCATCACTTAACGGCAGATAACAAATCCCATTATTGATTATTCTTCCTCCAAAACGATAACTGGCCTTATAAAACCTATAATCCCCAATATCATCAAACATATTCATTGTTTCACTAAATTAGGATTAGTTTTGGCAATTATATCTATAGCCTTATCCCACCCAAATTCTTCGACGGCAAGGATTCTACCATCTTTAGTTTTTAACATTTCGCATCTCCATTGTACAATTTAATTTTTCAAAGTTTATCTAGATTCTTAAGAGTATGATTGTCGACTTTCCTAGCAACTTTCAAATATACTGGAGCTCGTCCATCAGGATCTTCACCTGTTAAAATTATTAATTTCGTAAAACCCATGTTATATAACTCGTGCGCCATATCATAACCAGTCATATTATATTGTTCGGTTCCATCTGAGGATTCATAGTAAGCATCTAAAATTATTTTAGTATCTAATGAATATTGCAAAACCTCCTCCATAAAGCTAATTGGATCATAGTATTTATCTACTTTTAGATGGCTATAATAGCGATCAACCATATCATCAATATACCATTTCTGATCTTCAACCCACACCATGTCTACTTTTTTACTGGCAAAAGAAATTTGTTTATCTAATTGGATTTTTACATTTGACACGAACTCCTTAGGTAAAACCCTAATATTTCCTTTTGTAACTTCTAATTGCTTATCTTCACTTAATGAATAACTAGTAACCAACACCGTACGTGACATTTGGGTTTGCAATATTACATCAAAACCATTAATCCCTTGTTCTAACAACTCAAGATCAGTCAATAAAAATATATCTTTTTTTTGTTCAGGTGTTAAACTATTGATATATAGGATTACTTCATGCCCTTCGTAGAAGTGCTTGATTTTAAGTGCGGGATTTTTGTTAATAATACTTTCAAATCGCCTATCCCAAGAACCATGAATTGACTCATCATCATCTAAGATAATAACAGTGTCATTTGGTCTTAAATTTATTTCTTTGGCTAACCATTTTGGAGTTGTAATTACTGGGAATCGTATTGTTATTCGAGTTCCATCCATTGATGCGTGAACTTTAAAAACTCCATTACCAGATAATATTGCATCCCGAATTTGAGTTAATCCAACCCCATGCCCTTCTTTTTTCCCTTCGGTTACAGCAATCCCTTGGTTGAACTTTTGAATAATATGATCTGGCATCCCCAAACCATTGTCCTGAACAGTAATTACTGCATTAGAAGCATGCACTCCAACATGGATACTAATTTTACCGCTATCGCTTATTTTAAGAGCATCAACCGCATTATTAACCAAATTAGACAGCATACGCTTAAAAATACCTTGATTATGCTTTATGAAGATAAAGCTAGCATCTTCATCGATATCAACTTCCAAAAGAACATCACTATTTCTATGCTCTTCTCTTTTTTCATTTATTATCTGTAATAAAGCAAGTGATACCAAAAGATTCCCATTTTCAGCATCAAGCGACTCTTCATTATAACGCCCAAGTAATTTCTGTGATATACCCGCAATTCGCATTGCAGCGTGTCTTAGCGTTACCCTGTCAGCTTCTGGAATATTATTACTTAGTTTACTCACAATAATATTAATACTCGTTATTGGCGAAGTAATATCATGCATTACTTGCTTAACAATTGTTCTAAATTTATCCTGCTGTAGTTTAGCGATTTGTTCAAATTTTTTAAGCTCTGTAACATCCATAGAAAACCCAAATAGCCCTATTACATTGCCTTTACTATCTTTTATAGGATGTTTTTGAGATAGATAAGTTTTTTCACCACTTAGCGTACTAATTGTTTCTTCAATTATTATTGATTGACTTTTTTCCATAATATCACTATCATTAATATCAATTAATTTTGCTGCTTCTTGACCTTTAAGAATTTCATAAATAGTTTTACCAACAAAATCCCCAGCAGTTTCAAAACCAAATTCTTTAGCTTGATTAATATTACCACCTAGATATACTCCAGCTCTATCTTTCCAAAATACAAATGGCATTGCATTAAACAATAAATCTAGCATTTCAAAATAATTATTTAAATTTATCTCCACAATATTCTACCTTTCAATTTTCAACTGTAATGGGTTATAATCTTTTAGATATTCAAAAGCATGTTCTACTTTGTCATAATATTTATCCCAGAATATTATACTACAAGAAATATCCAATAAATTTTGAGCTTGATTTAGCTTATCCTGTGGTCGCACAAACTTGATAAATTCATTATCTATATCTAGATGCGGTTTTATAATATCTACGACCTCACCTTCAATCATTGGGAAATTTAAGAATCCTGCATATATATTTTCTTTTTTAATCTCAACTTCTTTAATTAATCCCATTTGAATTAAATAATTAACTTCTTCTATATTAATATCAAATAATTTTTTATATATTCTTGAGACTAATGCTCCAGCAGTTCTCGCGCCAATTTCTAAAAACACAAACTCATTAGATTTATACTCGAGAAATACTTCCATATGATAAGCACTATCATGACAATCTAGTTGTTTAAATACTTTTTTACAAAACTCCTCCAAGGTATCAAACACTGCCTTATCTACAACAGGGATACTTCCTACAGGTTTGCCATCAAAAAATCGTGCTAGAGCAAAACTACACTTACCAATCATAAAAAACTTTACTTCTCCATCGATAATCATCGCATCACAATGAAATAGGTCCCCATGGATAAATTCATCAACTTCAAAATCATAATCATGAGCCAGTATTCTTTCTGCAATATTAGAAAATTCAATTAGATTATTTATCTTATGAGTTTCAACACTACTAACCAAATCAACAGGCTTTGCAAATAATGGAAGCCCGCCAAGTTGTTCTACTAATTTATTTAAATATGCAACTTTATTATCAGCATATTCAATCTTATTAAACTTAGTAAACTTAGGTATCCTAACTACATTATTAAGTTTATTTTTAGAAATAACCTTGTCTACATAAGGTAATAATTGCTCTCTACTATACCCAGGTATTTGATATTTCTTTCTAAGATCAGCGCAGACAAGGTGAATACTATCTTCATTACTTAATATTCTTATATCCTCAGCGCCATAAAAATCAACATATATTTTAATGATAGCATCAACTTCACTATAATCAACATTTTGAAAATCTCTGGAGATTTGATGAATATGATCAAAGCAACTTCGATTTACTGAAGTTAAATATTTGAAATAGTAAGGAGTGCCAATTAAAACCAATTTTGATTTTGATAAAGCTTGTATGTTTTTGAAATCTGTTTTAATATAAACAACATTATATAAAAAAATGAATATCATAAAATTTCCTTAAATTTAATAATCTGCGAAATTCTATCATGCAATTACAACAGAATTTTGCTAATACCTAAGGCATGAATTTTAGGGGTATAATCTTAATTGTAAATATTACTAATTGATATGTTTGATGATTTTATATTGATTCAAGTTCACGCCACAAGCGTTTCAATGATACTGGATAAGGTGTTTTTAATTCTTGAGCAAATAGTGATACGCGTAATTCTTCTATTTTATATCTAAAGTCATAAATCTCTCGACTAACTATTTTATTTGCTTCTTCAAGCTTATCTACATAGTCATACCATGATTCATAAAGTTCATTTATATCTTTACTAATTATACTATCTCGAGATTTGTCTATGGCGTATTTATCCAACCGTTTGATAATAGCTTGTAAGTAGCGCGGAAAATGCTCTAGTTGAGAATACCGAGTATAGCGTAAGAAGCCACTATAAACTAAATTATCAAGCTGCTCTTCAACTTCTGACTCTAAATTATGTCCATCGAGTCTTAATGATAATGCATGATAACATTTACCGATACTAAACAACACGTTAGCAAACAAGGTGGTATTTTGAATAATTGTTTGGCTTGCTATTTTAATTAGTTTCTCAAAATCAATATTATTGCTTGGTATATTAGTTAAATCAACTGACATTCGTAAAATAAAATTAATACTATCTGTTAATAATTTTTCACTATTATCAATATTTTTAAGATACATTGCTGTTTGGGTAAAGTTAGAAAAGCGTTTTTGTTCTAGATATTTGATTTGCTGAGATAAATTATTTTTGATAAGCTGTAACAATCCAAGTCGCGTATGAACGTTAGCTTTAGCTAAATCAGGTATTACTACCAAGTCAACATTAGCCCCATCTACTTTAAGACTTAAATAACCTAGAGATTTACTAACTGGATTTAGAAGTTTATCCATTTTATCAACCCAACTGGTGATATTTCTTTGGTTATAATCGCTTGCATAGGTATCAATTAGTTTATTTAATTCCGGAACTAATTGTTGTTTTAAGGTTATAAGACTATCTCCCACAAGAAGTGGTTTATTCTTATCAACTATTTGAAAATGAAAAACTAAATGCCTAGGTAACTTAATTGCTTCAATATCCGATATTTTTATATCTTCCTTATAATTAGTTTTCAAATATTCTACAAAATCAGCATTAAAATTTTTATAGGGCGAATTTTGAAGGAAATTAGTAATAAAATCATTACCTTGATTAATTCTGATACGTAGAGGCTTAGGAAGCATTTTAATTATAAAAGCAACCTTATCCCGAATCAACCCTGGAACCAAATAAGTAAAAGCCTCATCCTCAATTTGAAGTAATCTATCGATGAATATAGTTGCAGTAACTCCATCTTCCAGGCTATCAGTATTAAATACATATTGTAATTTTAATTTATTATTATTAACCATCATATAATCAGGATATAAAGTCATATGGCTATCATCAGCAATTAGTTTTTTAACTAACTCATCTTTATTAATAAACAGCTTTAATTCATTAATCTTGCACCATACATCAAAAGAACGAATATCACAAATATCATTAGGAATAAATTGATTATAAAAATCAAAAAGCTCATCTTCAATAATAATAAATGACAACCGAAGCTTATCTTCCAACTCCTCCAAGCCCTCAATTACACTTTGGTTATTATTAATAAATTTGTAATTCTTACCTAATTCATTTAATACAATACCTTGTTTGATAAAAATCTCTCGAGCTAAAACGCTATTTATTTTAGAAAAAGCGACTTTTTTCTTAGCTATTGTGAGCCCGCCAAAGATAACATGTTCATATGCAACAACCTCACCGCGCTTCTTATCCCAAGTTTCATTGGAATAATTATATTTTACTAAGTGAGTAGTCATAGGCAGTAACCACTGCGATTCTATATAAGCATTTATTCTTGCGTAAAGCTTTGTTGTTTGATTAAGGCTTGAAGATACCATCCATTTAGGTTTAGTTATCTGGCTTGATGGGTGAATGAGTATTCTTTTAGCATTGGTACCAATATAAAAATCTTCCACCGAATCTTTCTGGCCAATATTATTTAAAAACCCACAAAGAAGAGCTTGATGTAAGCGTTGATAGCTCTCATCAGTATTTACATTAAGAACTTTGGTATCAGTATAACCTAAGCTTCCCGTGACATCTTTTAATTGACTATATAATTCATGCCATTCACGCATGCGTGAATATGATAAAAATTGGGAATAACATTTTTCGATAAGCTTCTTGGTAGATTTTTTATT
>CANMQR010000052.1 GCA_947499925.1 Neisseriaceae bacterium | reverse complement strand
GGCAACAATTACTTCTTGGTTACGACTTTCCCCTGGTTTTGGTGTCAAAGATACACGTATAGTATCGCCAATACCCATTTGAAGTAGATTACCAATCCCTGCAGTTGAAGCAACAATACCTTTAACTCCCATACCTGCTTCAGTAAGACCTAAATGGAGTGGAAATTTGCACTTAGCTGCTAGGTCAGAATATACCAAAATCAAATCTTGAACCTGACTAACTTTACATGAAATAATAATTTTATTTTCGTCAAGCCCAAGCTCCATAGCTTGTTCTGCACTTTGAAGAGCGGAATGAACCAATGCATCACGCATTACTTGATTAACGTCCTTAGGGCTAGATAGTTTTGCATTCGCATCCATCATCTGAGCTAATAGCTCTTGATCAAGAGATCCCCAGTTGACACCAATTCTAACTGGTTTATTGTTATCAATCGCAGCTTTGATCATATAAGAGAATTGCTCATCTCGTCTGCTACCACGACCTACATTTCCTGGGTTAATACGATATTTATCAAGATACTTGCCACACTCAGGGCTTTCAGCTAGGATTTTATGACCATTAAAATGAAAATCACCCACAAGTGGTACATTAATTCCCATATCAAGTAAACGATGTTTGATTTCTTTGATTTTACTACCAGCCGCAACAGTATTTACCGTTAGGCGAACCACTTCAGAACCAGCTTTATATAGTTCAGCAGTTTGTTTAACCGTTGCGAGTACATCTTCGGTATCAGTATTAGTCATTGACTGAACTACTATTGGGTGCTTACTTCCAACTAATACGTTTCCAACTTTTACAGATAGGGTTTCGCGACGAATAATCTGTGACATAATATCTCCTAAGGCTTTAAATTTGCTTGATTACCCCAAAACGCTCTTCATTATGGATACTCCATTTTTCCTGACGCTTGGTTTTATCTTTTACTTTACCAACTAACTGACCACAAGCCGCATCGATATCTTCCCCTCTAGTTTTTCTGACGGTAGTTATATACCCACCATCTTGAAGGATCTTTTGAAATCGAATAATTTGATTACGACTTGAACTATTAAATCCAGAATTTGGAAATGGATTAAATGGGATAAGGTTAAACTTGCATGATACATCTTTGGCTAATTCTACCAACTCATGAGCATGCTCTAGTTTATCATTTACACCTTCTAGCATTACATATTCAAATGTAACGTAGTCCTTAGGTGAGTTTGCTAAATAACGCCTACAAGCTTCTAGTAATTCTTTAATTGGATACTTTTTATTAATTGGAATTATGACATCACGAACTGCATCATTTGAAGCATGAAGACTAACCGCTAATGCAACAGGACAATCCTCTTTTAGCCTATCAAGAGCAGGGATAACACCACTTGTTGATAAGGTTAGTTTCTTTTTAGATAAGTTATAAGCATTATCATCAAGCATAGTTTTCATAGCTGCAACTACATTGGTATAGTTTGCTAATGGCTCACCCATACCCATCATAACGACATTGGTTATAAGCTTTTCGCCCTTAGGGTCACGCCCCAGTCGTTTATTTGCCCACCATAATTGCCCAACAATCTCCCCAGGAGTAAGATTACGATTAAATCCTTGGCGACCAGTGGAGCAAAATTGACATTCAAGAGCACAGCCTACTTGAGAAGATACGCAAAGAGTACCCCTATCATTATCAGGTATAAATACTGTTTCGATTTTATTATGATTATCTACTTCAAGAGCCCATTTGATAACACCATCAGAAGCTTTATTTTCTGACACTAATATAGGTACACGTATTTCTGCTACTTCATTTAACTTAGCACGAAGTGTTTTAGCTATATCAGTCATAGACTCAAAATTATCAGCCCCATAGATATGCATCCAACGATATACCTGAATCGCACGAAATTTTTGCTCATTAATACTTGCAAAATATTCGCCTAATTCAGGCAGTGTGAAATCAAGTAAATTTATCTTAGACAATTTATAGATATTCTTTATAGATTAACGTGTACGAGTATATACTTCATCAGCAGCAAAGAAATAAGCTATTTCATTTTTTGCATTATCTAAGCTATCAGAACCATGAACTGCATTTTCATCAATACTAGCGGCAAAATCAGCACGAATAGTACCTGCTTTAGCGTCTTTTGGATTTGTCGCACCCATAATTTCACGATGTTTTTCAACTGCATTTTCACCTTCTAGCACTTGAATAATTACTGGACCTGAAATCATAAAGCTAACTAAATCTTTAAAGAAAGGACGGTCTTTGTGAACTGCATAAAAACCTGATGCATCTTCAATAGACAAATGCTTCATTTTAGCAGCAACAATTTTTAGACCATTTGCTTCAAAACGCGAATAAATTTGTCCAATTACATTTTTAGCAACTGCATCTGGTTTAATTATAGATAATGTACGTTGTATTGTCATGAAAAACTCCTAAATTAAATATTTATAATAACCCCGTATTATACAGTATTTTATATATAATTACTTACGAATATACTCATTAAAACTACATTTAATACCGTTTTTAGCAATAATTTCTTGGCGACTTACTCTTTGCCATTGATTCGCTTCTATTTCCGGGAAAAAAGCATTAGGATTTTCAACAACCACATCAACTATAGTAATATGAAGACAGTTAGCAATTGATAGAGTTTGCTTAAATATCTCGCCACCACCTATAACACATACTTCATCTTGACTATCAACTAGCGTTAAAGCTTCTTCAATACTAGATACCGCATCAACCCCATCATAAGACCAGCCAGTATTTCTAGTAATAATGATATTTTTGCGCCCTGGTAGCACCCGTCCTATTGATTCAAATGTTTTTCTACCCATAATTATGGGCTTACCTAAGGTAACTTTTTTAAAATAAGCTAAATCCTCAGGTATATGCCACGGTAATTGGTTATTGACTCCAATAACTCTATCTTGGTTCATGGCAACCACTAATGTAATTTTTGTTTGCAACTTTTAAGCCTTATAGAATAATATTATACCCCTATATAGTAACATTTTTTTAAGTTTAAACATGTTATAATTACGTAGATTTTTTTAAAAGAGGATATTATGTTAGATTTTATATTACCCGCTAATACTGGAGAAGATTTTACTTTATCAAATATATACAAACCTATAGTATTGTTTTTTTATCCACGCAATAACACCCCTGGTTGCACTATAGAAAACCAAGACTTTGCAAAACTAAATTCAGAGTTTGACAAGTTAGGGTACTTAGTAATCGGAATCTCACGAGACAGTATCAAATCACATTGTAAATTTGCTGAGAAATTTGCACTTCCTTTCATGCTACTAGCTGACGAAGATGAAACTGTATGTAATTTATTTAACGTAATGAAAGACAAGAATATGTACGGTAAAAAGGTTCGTGGGATTGAAAGAAGTACTTTTATTATCGATACCAAAAAAAATATAATTAAGGAATGGCGTAAGGTAAGTGTTGATGGACATGCCCAAAGCGTATTAAATTTTATCAAAAGTATTTGACTAAATGGATGATGACGTAATATAATTAGCCCCTTATCGTTTTACATGCCGAAATGGTGGAACTGGTAGACGCGCCGGACTCAAAATCCGGTTCTAGCAATAGAGTGTGGGTTCAAGTCCCACTTTCGGCACCATACATGGATTTATTTTTTCAAGAGGAGTATAATGGAATTTATTCCAACCAGCATCCCTGAAGTAATTCTAATTAAACCACAAGTATTTGGTGATTCTCGCGGTTTTTTTATCGAAAGCTATAAAAAAGCTCTCTTTGAAAAAAATGGTATTATTGCCAACTTCATTCAAGACAATCATTCAATGTCATCTCGAGGTGTTCTTCGTGGCCTACATTATCAATTAAAGCCCAAAGCACAGGGTAAATTAGTGCGCTGTGTTCGTGGTTCTGTATTTGATGTAGCTGTAGATATTCGTGCTAATTCACCTACTTTTGGTAAATGGGTGGGCTATGAATTATCAAGCGATAATAAACAAATGCTATGGATACCTGAAGGTTTTGCTCATGGGTTTATAACTTTAGAAGATAATACCGAGTTTTTATACAAAACCACCAATGAATATGCTCCAGAATTTGATAGGGGTATACAATATAATGACCCATCAATTGGCATTAAATGGCCAGATATAGGCCAATTATCACTATCTGATAAAGACAAAAAACAACCATCACTAAAAGATGCAGAAATTAACTTTATATATGGTTAAATAATGACAAAAATTATAGTTCTAGGTAGTAATGGACAACTTGGTTCTGATCTTATCAAAGTATTACCAAGTTCGACTAATACCCTTATTGGTCTTAATAGAAATGATTTTGATGTAACAAATGGTGACATTGAATCACAACTTAG
The DNA here is from genome assembly GCA_947499925.1 of Neisseriaceae bacterium. Classification (GTDB taxonomy): domain Bacteria; phylum Pseudomonadota; class Gammaproteobacteria; order Burkholderiales; family UBA11063; genus Aquella. The sequence goes on along the minus strand of CANMQR010000052.1, from coordinate 1,470 downwards.
TAAATACACCAATAGTAACTATATAATAAACTGTATTGCAACAACCAATGTAGATGGTTGTGAAGATAGCCCAGAATTAGCATTTACTATCAATAGTGCTTTTGTAACTCATTTAGCCAAATTTTGTAACAAACACAATATTACACTTATTCATATTTCAACCGACTATGTATTTGATGGGCAAAAAAACACTCCATATGTGGAGGAAGATATTCAAAATCCTCTTAACATATATGGGCTATCCAAGTGCGCAGGTGAAATAACTATAAAAAACAATCTAAAAAACTATTTCATATTACGCGTAGCTTCTCTTTTTGGAATTGCCGGTGCCTCAGGTAAAGGTGGTAATTTTGTAACTACGATGATTCGTCTAGCTAAAGAAAAAGAGAGTTTCACAGTAATTGATGACCAATATACCTGCCCTACTCATACTCTTGATATAGCAAAAGCTATAAAAGCTTTAATTGATAAAGAAGTCAATGAATATGGAATCTATAATTGTGTAAGTAGTACTTCTTGTAGCTGGTTTGAATTCACAAAAGAAATTTTAAGATTGAATAATCTTGATACAAATAAAGTTAAGCCCATTAGTTATAAAGACTACTCATTTAAAGCCAATAGACCACAATACGGGGTACTTGACACTAAAAAACTTAATAAGTATTATCAGATGCCAGATTATAAAAGTGCCTTAGAAGAATTCCTTCTACTAAAGCACAATTAGTTTTTAGCCATGAAGCTGACGGTTATCACAAGCAAGAGCTGCTTCGTGAGTAACTTCAGATAGTGATGGATGTGCATGAATAATTCGTGCTAAATCTTCAGAACTCGCCATAAATTCCATAGCAACTACCGCTTCACTAATTAATTCAGATACAAAAGGCCCTACCATATGCACTCCAAGTATCCTGTCAGTAGTTTCATCAGCTAAGATTTTCACAAAGCCAACATTATTACCTAGCCCAAGAGCACGACCGTTTGCCATAAAACTAGCTACACCTTTTTTGTAAGCTATTCCAGCATCTTTTAATTGCTGTTCAGTTTTACCAACCCAGGCAACTTCTGGTTCAGTATAAATCACCCAAGGAACAGTATTGAAATCAAAATGAGGATGTTGCCCTGCAATTCGTTCAGCAACGATAACACCCTCATCACTAGCTTTATGAGCTAACATAGGACCACGTACACAGTCTCCAATCGCCCATACATTTGCTAAATTGGTACGACATTCATCATCAACTACAACAAAGCCACGCTCGTCAATTTTTAGGCCAACCGCTTCTGGATTTAGTCCAGTAGTATTAGGGGTGCGACCAACAGCTACCATAAGTTTATCGGCAACCAATGCTTTTTGTTCACCCGCTTCTTCATAATTAATAGTTACTTTATTAGCTTTTTCACTAATTTCACCAATCTTAATTCCAGTTTTAATTACTAAACCTTGTTTAGTTAGGTTTTTATGCAGTTCTT
>CANMQR010000051.1 GCA_947499925.1 Neisseriaceae bacterium | reverse complement strand
CTCTTGGACTCGCAACTTGCCCACAAGCAGCACTTGCTGAACAACCCCAGATTGTCAAAACAGCCCTTGGTTATACCGATGATATTGTTTTGGTATGTGGAATGGCGCTTGGTTATGAAGACACAACTGAGGTAATAAATAGCTATCGTACCCCACGTGAAGAAGTTAGTAATTTCACCAAATTTTTTGACTAACTACTATTTTTTATTTTTGAGCGGATTAAATAATTATGTTAAATACTGAGCAGAAGAAAATTATCTTTTTAGCCTCAGTTGGTGGTTTACTAGAATTTTATGATTTTACTATATATGGCCTTTTTGCAGGTTATTTTTCAAGTCAATTTTTCCCTTCAGAAAATCAGCTAACCTCTATTATCGCGAGCTACTCAGTATTTGTTATTGGTTATATTGCAAGACCTATAGGTGGAATTATTTTTAGCCATATTGGAGATAAAATCGGACGAAAAACAGTAATGGTAATTACAATGGTTTTAATGGGGTTTGCATCAATTGGTCTTGGACTATCGCCTACTTATAGCCAAATAGGTATTTGGGCGCCTATTTTGATGGTTCTATTTCGATTAATACAAGGTCTAGCTATTGGTGGTGAATTACCAAGTACAATAGTGTTTGGAACTGAGTCCGTACCCAATCAACGCGGATTTGCAATGGGCGCTATTTTTGCAGTGACTATTGCTGGTCTTCTTCTAGGAATGGTAATAAATTCATTAATTACACATAACCTAAGCCCAAATCAAATTAGTAGCTTCGGATGGCGAATTCCATTTATTCTCGGGGGTTTATTATGCATAGTTGCATATCAAATAAGAAATAAACTCCATGAAACAGTAGCTTTTAAAAACCTAAAGCATCATGATAATCTACCTATAGTTGAGTTATTAAAACATCATTTAACTAAAATAATTATTGGAGTTGGATTAACTTCAATAATGGCAACCCCAATAACTCTAGCACTTATATTCATGCCAACTTATTTAATTAAAATTGTCAAATTAGATCCAATATACATTGGTAATTCAATATTAATTTCAACCACATTAAGTATAGCTGCCACCTTATGCATTGGTATTTTAGCAGATAAAATAAATATCTTTAAGCTGTTTAAAGCTCTGCTATTTTTACTGACGATAGCAGCTGCTGTTTGTTATTATATGGTATATATGCATCTAAATATCATTATTGCTATTAGCATTTTTGCTCTAACCCAAGGTGCATTAGTTGCGCTACCACCTATCTTACTAAGCTACCTCTTTCCTGTACATATTCGACTGAGCGGAATTGCGCTATCTTACAATATTAGTTTTGTAATGTTTGCTGGATTAACCCCAATAGCGGTTACAGCACTAATTGAACAAACACATATGACATATTTAATACCTGTATTATGGCTTATATTTACTGTATTTATAGCTATTCTAGCTTTGACTAAAAGCCGCAAATATATCCATTTGAGCCATAACTAACGAGACAGCCACCAAATTATTTTTGAACCAAATTTATCTACCAGAAAAGCTATAACAGTTTGGTATTTTATATGACACCCCTTAACTTAACAGGTTTTTTAGTTGTTGCAGCCTACTTTGAAGTTCATTATTATCGGTGATTTTCTCATGCCTACGCTTTGATTCATCAATTAGATTATCATCCCCCATCTCATCTAAGAAACGCGATCTTTCGACTATTCTTAGTTCACCGGCAGTTTTTCGTTCTTTACAATAACTAAGTGTCAACTCATTTCTTGCTCTTGTAATTCCCACATAAAACAATCGCCGTTCCTCTTCTACAGAACCACTATTAATTGACTCTTGATGCGGTACAATACCTTCTTCACAGCTAATTAAATATACAAAAGGAAATTCAAGCCCTTTTGCTGCATGTAGAGTACTTAGTTTAACTGCATCTACTGTTTCCTCAGTTTTACCCTCTAGTATACTTATTAGATTAAGCATCTGTACCAAATCAGCGATATTTTTATCACTATTAGTGGCTTTTTTATCTAACCAAGTTACTAACTGTAAAATATTTCCCCATTTTTTCTCAGCACCACTAACTGTTTCGTTCTCGTATAAATAGCCCTCATAACCAATCTTAATTAGTAAATCATTTAATAATTCAAGAACACTAACTCGTGGCATTTGTTGTTGAAAATCATTAATTAAATTACCAAAGTCATATAAATCTTCAAGTTGCGTAGAATTACAAATGGCTGCAAAACCCTCTTCAAATAATGCCTCAAACAAAGAAATACTTCGGCTTTTAGCATAGCTTGTTAATTTATCCAAAGTAACATTTCCAATACCACGTCTAGGGGTTGTAATTGATCTAATAAATGCAGTATCATCATCTTCATTTACCATAAGACGTAAATAAGCACAAATATCCTTAATCTCTGATTTTTCAAAAAATGACTGACCGCCTGATATAGCATAAAGTACTTGATGGTTTCTAAGTGCTTGTTCCAGAGCTCGTGACTGATAATTACTCCGATACAATATTGCATAATCAGATAATTTGGTATTATTCATTGATTGATGAAGTGCTAATTTGCGTACCACTAGATCAGCTTCTACTTCATCATTTTTACATCCCATAATCCGTATTGCTTCTCCTGTACCTAATTGACTCCAGAGCTTTTTTTCAAATAAATTGGGGTTATTATGAATAACATTATTAGCGGCACGAAGAATTGTATTAGTAGAACGGTAATTTTGTTCCAGTTTAATTACTTTTAATTGTTTAAAATCGTCATTTAAAAGCTGCAGATTTTCGACCCTAGCACCTCTCCAACCATATACAGATTGGTCATCGTCACCAACCGCGGTAAATTTACCGCTACGCTCACATAATAGTTTTATCAAGCGATATTGACTTTCGTTGGTATCTTGATATTCATCTATCAAGAGATATTGGATTTTTTGTTGCCACTTATAGAGAACTTCCATATTATTTTCAAATAAATGAATTGGTAATACAATTAAATCATCAAAATCTACAGCCTGATAAGTTTTTAAAGTATCTTGATACTGCTGATAAACTAGAGCTCTAATTTGTTCCACGTCATCTTTAGCTGTGCTTAAAAGATATTCTGGGGTTATAAATGAATTTTTCCATAACGAAATCTGCGTTTGTAATTCTCGCACCAAGGCTTTATCGGTAGTTTTAAGATTATCACTTATAATCTTACTACAATCATAGCTATCCAAAATCGAAAAATTAGTTTTATATCCAAGTATATTAGCTTCTTGTTTCAATATCTTAAGCCCTAAGGAATGAAATGTAGTAATAGTTAGACCTTTATTGTCATGTCCTTGTATGGCAAGATTAGCACGCTCTTCCATCTCTCTTGCTGCTTTATTGGTAAAAGTTATCGCAGCAATATTTTTAGCAGCATATCCACACTTGGTTATTAGATAAGCAATTTTCTGAGTAATTACCCGAGTTTTACCACTACCAGCCCCAGCAATAACTAATAGTGGACCATCTGTATAGCGTACCGCTTCACCTTGTTCGGTATTTAGTTTATCGAGTATATTTTGCATATGGTTTTTCAAAAATTCCAGAGAGATTTAATTTCTTTTAGCTTTATATGTTAAAATAATTTATTAAGAACATAATTGTACGCGAAGACTGGGTTATAAGTAGAAAATATATTAGGTGCTATATATGGCAAGGTTTGCAATCGGTGATATCCAAGGCTGTTATAATGAGTTTATGGAGTTATTATCAAAGATCGGGTTTACCCCAGGTAAAGACACCCTATACTTAGTGGGTGACTTGGTCAATCGTGGTCCAAATTCACTAGAGGTGCTTCGTTATGTGTATCAGCATCAAGATAGTATCGTAAGCGTTCTAGGTAATCACGATATTTATTTATTAGCTAGGGATGCCAAAATAATTGAAGCGTTATCTGATGATACTATAAGTGATATATTAAATGCGGAAGATGGTAGTAAATTAATAGGATATCTACGTAATTGTCCGCTTATATTTCAAGATTCTGAATACATTCTTGTTCATGCTGGATTGCATCCCGATTTGAGCATTGATAAAATAACTAAGCTTAGTAATTTAATATCCAAGAATCTGAAATCTAATACCTACGATCAATTTATCCAAAGTATCTATGGTAATAAGCCTAATATTTGGGATGAAGAGCTTAGTAAAATCAAGCAAATGCGGTTTATGATAAATGTATCAACTCGAATGAGATTTATTGATACCAAAACACATGCCATTGATTATAAATTTAAAGGTGAGGTATTTAACCATCCAAGTAATCTAATTCCTTGGTTTAAAGTAGACATGCACCCGTCAGTTAATAAGAAAATCTTATTTGGACATTGGGCTGCACTTGGATTTTTTCATAGTGAGAAATTTATATCCCTAGACACTGGATGTGTCTGGGGACGTAAATTAACTGCAATCGATATTGATACTTTTGAAATTGCACAAGTATCAGCTATTTAGATGTCACATACTGGAATAAGGTAACAACTTTCTTCACTCCACCTACACTTGACGCAGCGCTACTAATCTGACTAGCTTGAGCTTCTGTTACAATCCCCAAAAGATATACTACATCATTGGTAGTTACAACTTTAACACTATTACTATCGATATCTTTGAGTTTCAATATCTTAGCACGCACTTGTGTTGTAGTGTATGAGTCAGTAGTAGTTCCTGTAAATGATTGTGGTAATCTAGTTTCTAAATAGTCATAAATTTGTTTTACACCAGGGGTTACTTTTGCAGCAAATAGAGCACTTTCTCGGGTATTTGCATCAGGTATTTGACCAGTGAGTAATACATTACCATTATAGCTATTAGCATAGATATTAGAACTAGCATATCCTGAATATTGATGCTTTAATTTTACTTCTATGGTATTGTCTTCAACTACCGAACCAGTAGTTCTTGGGTCAGCAGCTACAACTGCAGTAGTACCAGCAACTCCTGCAACAGCACCAACTGCAATTACAGCACAGCTACTCATAACCCACGATAAACTGGATAATATTAAAATTCTTTTAAATAGCATAATTACTTAAACTTACGTGGCGTGATATACGCATCAGTTTCATTAAAATCTTTACTATTAGAATATACGAAGCTACCATCATTTTTAATAAAGATGTGTAATTCATAAGAGTCTTTTCCAGTATTTATATTATCAGCTAATTTACCTGTATTAGTATCTACAGCATCCTGAGCAAATACATAGGGTTTGGTCATTGCACCATCAACTATACCAACGAAACGGGTGTAAGTTTGACCACCTTCATCTTTACCTAAAGTAAATGTAATATAGTCTGTAGAAAATATAGTTTCATCTTTAATATTTTTAAAGCATTTAGTTTCCTTACCCGCAACTGCTCCAGTACCAACTAATTCACCACGACTTTTCCACTTATGGCTAACACCATCATTTATATACTCAACAGGAGTTGACGATAAGTTGTGATAACAAACAGTAAAGATACGTTCTGCAAACGCTTGACTTGATGCAAAAAAAGCCAAAACTAAAATAATTATTTTAAATACAGACACACTACTATTTGTAAAAGCTGCTTTCATATTAGGAACCTTTCTATTATACTATGACTTTAATAATTTAACACATGTAACGTTATTATAATACATTAGGCTTTTAAACACCAAATATTTTACCTTCCAAACTAGCATGCCCTTGAATATATTGGGATACCGGCTTCCGAAGTTTTCCGGAATCCTGTAATTCTTTTATTAAAATAACACTCCCATTAGCACAAGTAACTGCTATACCATTTTTGTCACTTTTAATTATTGTGCCTGGTAATTTATTACTACTAATATTAGTAACTTCTGCCTGCCATATTTTGACTAACTTTCCATCTAAGTAAGTGAAGCACCCCGGATGCGGATTATATCCCCTGATATTTCT
>CANMQR010000050.1 GCA_947499925.1 Neisseriaceae bacterium | reverse complement strand
CTCCGTATGGAGTGCCTCCACTAGTTGTATTCATTAGTTCTGAGTCAGTATATGGTAATCCAATAATTAGCATTCCATGGTGCATAAGTGGTATCATCATTGAGAATAAACACGCTTCTTGTCCACCATGAAGCGATCCAGATGAAGTAAATACACACGCAGGTTTTCCTGCCAAACTACCCGATAACCATTCACTAGTACTGCCATCAAGAAAGTATTTTAAAGCTCCAGCCATATTCCCAAATCTAACGGGTGAACCAAGTGCCAAACCAATACATTCATCCAAATCTTTGTAAGTAGCATAAGGAGCTCCAGTGTCAGGAATTTTAGGAGCTGTTTGCTCACAAACAGTAGATACTGGCGGGACTGTTCTAAGTCGAGCATTAGCACCATCGACACTATTAATCCCACGTGCGATTAGGTTGGCTAATTTTTGGGTAGCACCATTAACTGAGTAATATAAAACTAATATTTCTTTCATAGTTCACAAAAAGCTTTGCAAATAGATGTTAAATGAGATACAATCGGCTATTAATATCCATTATTATACCAGTTGTATTTAGTTTTGCGGAAAGTTTAGGAAAGTGTATAAAAAGTTTCTTTTAATTTTGGGGCTAATGTCGGTGCCATTAGCTGTTGAAGCTGATGAAGGAACTCCCGCACCTGATGTAATGCTCATAAATAATTATAATACGCGTCAAGACGCTGATATATGGGCTCGTATGCGCCGTGGATTTCAACTATCTCATGAAGAGACTAAACTGGTTTTATATTATGAGCGCTTATACACCAAAAGTCCCAAAACATTTGCAAGACTTGTAGCGAATGCTAAACCATATATATTTTATATATTGACCCAAACTGAACGTAATGGTATGCCCAGTGAGATTGCTCTTTTACCAGGAGTTGAGAGTACATTTAATCCAAATGCCAAATCATCCTCAAATGCTTATGGAATGTGGCAGTTTGTAGCATCTACTGGAACCAGGTTTAATATGGCACAAAATAGTAGTATTGATGAACGTCAAGATCTTGTAAAATCAACTAATTCAGCGCTTAGTTATCTTAATTATCTTCACAAGCTTTTTGGTCAATGGGAACCTGCAATTGGTGCTTATAACTGGGGCGAAGGTAATATGTATCGAGAAATAGTTAATTCAGGTCAGACACCGGGGAATATTAATTACGCTAGTTTAAATTTACGCTCCGAAACTGAAAATTATGTGCCTAAATTAATTGCACTTGCTTCTATTATAGATAATCCAAGTAAGTTTGGTGTTAATCTAGAAGATGTAGAAAATAAGCCTGTTGTTGCAGTAGTAAATTCTCCAAAATCGATGACTATAGCTCAAATGATAAATCTTGCTGGTATAGATGAAGGAACCTTTAATAAGCTAAATCCACAATATAAGACAACTGACTATACTGTTGGTAGTAAAGATCATGTGGTTCTACCTTTATCAAATCAAGGTGTTTATCTAGCAGGTATTGGTAGAAATCAATTTCAAACTCCGATTAACGAAACTCCAATTATATTAAGTGTTGAAAGTTCAAATGATGATGAAGTTGATCTAATAGCACTAGCTGCAGCAGGAGATTTGAATAACCAAGAAAGTAATTCTAATACAGAGTCAGCAGATGTTAAAAAGACTAATAATGAATTGGATAATTTAATTACTGAATTAAATGCACCGCCTCCAGAAACATTGACTATTAATTATATTGTTGCGAATGGAGATACGCTATTTTCAATTGCTAAGCATTTTGGTGAAGATATAAATGAGATAAAAACTCAAAATAATATAGTAGGTAATAGCCTGACAGTTGGTGAGACGCTTACTATTAAAACTAGCCAGACTAGTAGTTAAGTTCTTAGATATAAAGTTATGATATAATAACATTATTTATAGAAGAAAGAAAATAAGTGATGGAATTATTGGTAACAGATATATTGCAGCAGAAGATATTATCTGATCTTATAGATTACAAATCTTGGGATTTAACTGATAGACAAATTTGTGACCTAGAGCTATTATTAAATGGCGGATTTTATCCACTTAATGGCTTTCTAAACCAAAATGAATATGAGTCTGTATGTAATAATATGCGCTTGAAATCTGGGGAATTATGGCCCATGCCAATAACTCTAGATGTAAATGAAGTTTTTGCTAATACCGTTACAGTTGGAGATAAAATTGTCCTTAGAGATATTGAAGGTGTTCCATTAGCTGTATTAGAAATTGAATCTAAATTTCAACCAGACAAAACCAAAGAAGCTAATTTAGTATTTGGAACTACTGACTTAAAGCATCCAGCAGTTGATTACTTGTTTAATACTGCTGGTAATTGGTATTTGGGTGGTAAATTATTGGGCTTACAACTGCCAACTTACTATGACTATGTTGAGCATAGGCATACTCCAAAAGAATTAAAAGCACTTTTTGCTAAATTAGGTTGGGATAGAATAGTTGCATTTCAAACTAGAAACCCAATGCATAGAGCCCATTTTGAACTAACACTTCGTGCAGCAAAGTCGGCAAAGGCTAATTTGCTATTGCACCCTGTAGTTGGTATGACAAAACCAGGTGACATAGATCATTATACCCGTGTTCGCTGCTATGAGAAAATTATTGAAAAATATCCTCAACAAACGTCATATTTAAGTTTATTGCCCTTAGCAATGCGAATGGCTGGGCCGCGCGAAGCTTTATGGCACGCTCTAATCCGTAAAAACTACGGTGCAACGCATTTTATAATTGGGCGAGATCATGCAGGGCCTGGGAATAATTCAAATAATCAACCATTTTATGATCCATACGGTGCTCAGAAATTGGTAGAGAAATATGCGAACGAAATTGGGATTGAAATAATTAATTTTAATGCGGTATCCTATGTTGAAAATAAAGCGCAGTATTTACCAAGTGATGAAGTAGAAGTAAATGATAAGGTGCTTGATATTTCAGGTACTGAATTTAGAAAACGTCTAAGAAATGATTTAGATATCCCTGAGTGGTTTTCTTTTCCGGAGGTTATCCAGATTTTAAAGGCTACTCATCCGCCAAAATACAAACAAGGCTTTACCGTGTTTTTTACAGGGCTTTCAGGTGCTGGGAAATCAACTATTGCAAATGCTCTTTTAGTTAAATTATTAGAGCGTGGTGACAAACCAGTTACGCTACTTGACGGGGATATTGTTAGAAAAAACCTTTCTAGTGAACTAGGTTTTTCTAAAGAACATCGTGATCTAAATATCCTTCGTATCGGTTATGTTGCATCAGAAATTACCAAACATCATGGAATAGCAATTTGTGCACCAATAGCGCCATATGAAAACACACGTAATCAAATTCGTACTAATATTGAGCAATACGGTGGATTTATTGAAGTTTATATTTCGACAGATATAAATGTATGTGAACAAAGAGATCGTAAGGGGCTTTATAAAAAAGCACGACTTGGCATACTTAAAGGGTTTACTGGAATTGACGATCCTTACGAAATACCAACTAATCCAGAGGTGATATTAGATACGTCTAAATTATCAGTTACGCAATCAGTGCAACAAATTTTACTCGAGATTGAAAGCCAAGGCTATTTATCAAGAAATTAATTAAATTAAGATGGATATATTATGTATTTTTATAAAGTAGCAGGACTTATTATAAAATCAGAGATAGAATTTGTTGGCTTGGAAGTAGTGGCAAATATAACAAATCCAGATGTTACCATAGCTAAAGGCATGGTTCCAGAGCCTAGTGAAGAATATACTCCAATGGGTATAAATTCATTTTATGCACCAGATAAATTGATTTTGCATGTGTATAAATTGGTGAGTTTTTTTGTTGAAGATGGAAAAAAAGTGTCAGTTATTATGCATCCTAATGCTGACAATCAGGATGTAAAAGCTTTTTTTATTGATATGATTTTACCTTATTTATTATATTATCGTGGATTCACTATAGTTAGAGCGGCAGGTATTATGGTTAAGGAACAATTAATCATATTACTTGGAGTGTCGGCAAGTTTTAAATCAACTATTGCTGCAGGGTTGGCAACATTAGGTTATGGAGTTGTTGGGGATGACTTTATAGCTATTAATCCTTATGGAGGGAGTCTAAGTATTGTACCATCATTACTACCATTTCAACTAATGGAAGATGCTTGTACGGGGCTTGCGGTAGACTTTACTAATTTAGCCAAAGTTAGAAATAATCTTTTTCGCTATGAAGCACCTTTTACTCATGCAGCATCCAGTATCTTAGAAAATGGGGTTATTTATAGACTTAATTCACGAAACGAAGCAACTACCAAAATAGAAGCACTAGATGGTATTGTTAAATTAAATAGTTTGATTAATAATACATACTGTTACCCATTTTTGAGAGTGTCAAATCAAGAGAAACAAAATCTTAAAATTTGTGCGACAATGGCGAAGCATCTAAAATTTCGTGATTTACATATTGGCTTAAATACCCCAACTCTTGAGACCGCAAAACAAATTATTGAGGATATTGAATCATGCGTAAAATAGTTTGGTTAGCATCTTATCCAAAATCTGGTAATACATGGACGAGAGCCATTATTACTAGTCTTAAACAAGAATCGGAGAGTATAGATATTAATGCTCTAAATACTGACGGTATTTCAAGTTCTAGAAAGTGGTTTGATACAAGCTTTTTGTACAAGTCGACCTTATTTACCCATGACGAAATTGATAATATGCGCCCAGACCTATATAACGATACTGCCAATAAGGTGCGGCGGCTATTATATGTAAAAACTCATGATGCACAGAGCAAAAACCAAAATAATAAACTATTATTCCCAGATAATGCAACCTTTGGAGCAGTGTATATAATTCGTAATCCACTAGATGTGGCAGTATCTTTGTCAAATCATAATTCAATTACTATTGATGAATCTGTTATGAGTTTATGTTTCCCTCATGCGCATTTGGCTAATGCAAATAGACGTTTAAATGATCAGCTTAGACAAAAAATGGGTACTTGGAGTAATCATGTAGACAGTTGGACGCATGATATGGATACCAATAAAAAATTATTAGTGCTTCGTTATGAAGATTTATTGTACAAGCCAGTTGAGAGTGTTACAAAATTAGCAAAATTTACTCATTTGCCACATGATCTTAGGTCGATTGAGGATGCGGTTAAAAATACTACCTTTGATACTTTAAAGTCTCAGGAACAATCAGGTGCCTTTAAAGAAAAACCAGCATTTGCAAGTAGTTTCTTTCGTGAAGGTAAATCTGGAAGTTGGCACAAGCATTTAACAATGACTCAGGCACGAAAATTGATTAATGCCCATAGAGAAGTTATGGAACGCTTTGCTTATGTAGATAGCTTGGGTAACCCTATATATTGATACAATAAACAGGAGAAATTAGATGGATCAAATCGAAAATATTGATGCTGAAGATATTGAGCAAGACGCCGAACTAAAACCTAATAGTGCAATGTCACGCCCAACTGCCAAAACAGGAATAAAAGGTTATCGAGTAACATTGCCACCAGTGATACATATTGGTTCAGTAGTAGAACGTATTGATGACAATACTGCTGAAACTGAGTTTGAAGATATGCTGGTTGTCCTAGATCTAGATAGAAGTAAGTACCATAATTTGAATGTTACTGGCAACGTAATTTGGACGCGTTTAGATAAGCCTATTTGTGTTATGGACTTAATTAATGATCTTAGGCGTGAGTACGATTGTAGTCGTGCTAAATGTAAAAGTGATGTACTAATTTATTTACATCAATTATATGCGCGTAGACTACTAAAAATTATAGATTAATTTTGAGTAGATGGTGCTGTTTTCTTTTTCGGATGATGGTGTAGCTTTAATGGATGAACCTTTTGTGGGATTAACTTATGTGAATTAAGCCAAGGTCTTTTAGCATAAGCTTTTACTAATTCTGGAGTTTGTG
>CANMQR010000049.1 GCA_947499925.1 Neisseriaceae bacterium | reverse complement strand
CAAAAACATTCTAAATATAAGTAAAATAGCACAAAACGTAGGAGTTAAAAGTCTTACGATACATGGACGTACCCGTTGTGACTTATATAATGGGGTGGCAAACTATGATATGATTGCCTTAGTTAAACAGTCTCTAGAAATTCCAGTATATGCTAATGGTGATATAAATACTCCAGAAAAAGCTAAATATGTATTAGACTATACCAAGGCGGATGGTTTATATATTGGACGTGGAAGCCTTGGAAGGCCATGGATTTTTAGACAAATAAAAGATTATTTGGCAAATGGTAGTTACACCTCTTTTACAATTACAGAGATTTTAGCCGTAATTATTAAGCATATTAATAATATTTACCTTCATTATCCAGAGGTGCTTGCTTGTCGTTATGCTAGAAAACATCTAAAGTATTATTTACAAAATTTATTTCCTGATGCCTTTCAGGCGAAATTTGCTAAAATATCGGATAGTGGATCAAAGTTAGAACAGTTAAGTTTAATTGAACAAATGTTAGTGGGATAATTGTGCAAGTTGATAATAAAAAATTATTATTTTTAGTAAGTCTAGGAGCAGTCCTTGAATATTATGATTTTGCTATATTTATATATCTAGCACCAACGATTGGGATGAGTCTTATTCCCGCAAAAAATCAAATTGTTAATTTAATTTTAAGTTATGCTATTTTTTCTATTGGAGCAGTATTTCGTCCCTTAGGTGGGCTGTTTTTTTCTCATATTGGAGACACACGTGGGCGTAAATTTACTTTTTTATACACAATACTTTTAATGGCGATTCCGACTTTTTTGATAGCTTTTATTCCTTCATCTGCAACTATTGGTATTTGGGCAGTGGTATTGCTAATAAGTTTAAGAATACTTCAAGGACTTGCTATTGGAGGTGAGGTACCTGGCTCGGTAGTATTTGCTTATGAGTTATCAAGCCTTCGGTATAGAGCACTTAATTCTTCAATTGTTATTATGGGAACCAATATTGGGTTTGTTGTTGCATCAATTGTATGTACTATTTTATTTACTCCATATTTTAGCAGGACAGATAGTTGGCGTTATGCATTTATACTTGGTGGTGTTTTTGGTGTCCTTAGCTATTTCTTACGTAAGAGTCTTACTGAAACTCCAGAATTTATTAATTATAAGACGTTTTTAAGTCACGAGACAGTCCCAGTAAAATTGTTATTTGCAAAGCATATAAAGCCGTTATTGCAGCTTTTGGGGCTTGGTTGTTTTTTTGCCAGTAGTATTGCAGTATTTGCTTTTTATATGCCAAGTTATTTATCGACATTCTATAATTTGCCAATTAAAACTTTAATGCAATTTAATACTTATACAATAATTATTTTTATTATTGGTTCGCTACTCTCTGGGCTTTTTGATAAATATTTTGGGCGTAAATTTTTTATATATTTTATAGTTTTATTTTTAGTTGCAGTGTTGTTACTTTTTTATAATTATTCTATTTTAAGTTTGAGTGGTATTTTGTCAATTCATGTAATTTTATTACTTGGCATAGGGATTATATGTGGGCGTTTTCCTGTGATATCAGCATCATTTTTCCCTGTTGCTGTTCGCTATAGTGGAGTAGCCTTTGTATATAATATTAGTTTTGGTATAGTAGCTGGTTGTACTCAGTTAGTATTGACATGGTTAATTAAAGTTACAGGTATACTTTGGATACCATCAGTGTATCTGGCTGTTTTTGCACTATTTGCTTTGATATCTTTACTCACCATGAAGTCTGATGAATTAGTGAATTACAAAAATTAACTTCATGCGTTCTTTATCAAGGCATTAGTTGGAATTAATGTAATTGCCCGTCATGAAAGCAGGAGGCTGGAATCCATGCTCTTAATGTTTTTAAAAAAGGAACAACATGTTAAATATGATTTTGATAGATACAGAAAAACTACCGAAGAAGAATTATTTTCAGATAGAAGCGCGCTTAAGCTTGTTGGGTAACTTTAAATCCTATCCTAATACTTCTATAGATGTTTTGGTAGATAGGTGTATTGATGCAGAAGTAATTTTAGTTAATAAAGAGATTATTAATGAAGCCCATATCAAGGCATTGCCAAATCTTAAATACATAGTTGTGATTGCTACAGGTTACGATAATGTGGATATTGCTGCTGCTAAAAAACATGGCGTACAAGTTAGTAATCTTCCCGATTACTGCGGCATAACTGTAGCTCAACATACTATAGCATTACTTTTGGAGTTAACTAATCATATAGGGATGGTAAGTTCGTCAGTGAAATGTGGTGGATGGTTTGAAACTAAAGCTAAAATCTTAGAATTATCAGGTCTTACTCTTGGTGTTTTTGGATTTGGTAATATTGCGAAGCGGGTAATTAATATTGCATTAGCTTTAGGTATGAATGTTTTGGTATGTAGCTCAAAGGGGGCTAAGGCTAAATACAATACGGATTTGACTGTTAAATTTGTTGATAAAGATGAGCTATTACAAAATAGTGATGTAATTAGCTTATTATGTTTAGTAAATGACCAAACCCGTGATATTATAGATAAAGCTGCTCTTCAACTTATGAAACCTAACTGCTTATTAATTAATACTTCGCGTGGAGCCTTAATTAACGAAGATGACTTGTATGAGGCGTTATCAAAAAGGCAAATTACAGCAGCAGCATTAGATGTATTAAAAGAAGAGCCTCCAAAGGTTGATCATCAGTTATTTAGCCTAGAGAATTGCTTTATTACTCCCCACAATGCATGGTATAGTGATGCTTCATTAAATTGCTGGGTTAATCAAGTTGAATCTTGTGTGATAGGATATGAGAAGAATCAATTGATTTATTTGTTATAATTTGTAGTATAAAATATGCTGTATATATTATACTGTGGAATTGTGAGATAATATAAATGAAACATGGTACATTCTAAAATGAATTCGCATTTCACCCCTGAGAGCACCTAATTTGTAAGCTGGTTTTATAAACTATGACTAGCTTATTCATTTTTTTCAACATTTCACACAATATTTTTCATCCTTTATTCCCAAGGTCTAGAGCGGAAAAACATCGATTTTTTGCGTACGTTACGCAAAAAATGGTAAAATTACTATAATATAATACCTACTGATGAAATAAAGCTGATGCCAAACTATGTGAATATAAAAGATCTGATGTTAAAAATGTTTATCGAAAAACTTGCAAGAGTGTTTGATTTATAATTACAATAACGTACTAATGAAGAATATAAAATTAAATTTTACCTTAGGAGGAAAACATGAACACAGTAAAAGTAGCACCTTTAAAATGGGAATCTGAGAATGAAGGAATCATATTTTCGTTACCGCATGGTTTTGAAAATGCTTATTTTATAACATTCCCCAAAATACAAGCCAATGAATCTAATCATTATGAGCTTGCTCTAATTGATAGTAATGGTCAATGTGATGAGATTAATACAAGTATGCATCCTAGCGAAGAAGCGGCAAAGCAAAAAGCGCAAGAATTATTCACAGCACTAGTTCTAAAACACCTTAACTAAAGGTAAATATATATGATTAATAATTTATAAAAGCTTGGAGTGTCATGAATGCATTTGATGTAATTAAATTTGTGGCAATTATTTTTGCAGTTATTGTGACAGTTTATTTTTTTAAGAGATTTTCAGGGGAAAAATTAACTATACTGGAACAGGGTAAAATTGCTTTTATTGGCTTTATTTCTAATTTGCTAGATACTATTGGAATTGGTAGTTTTGCTGTTATTATAGCATTACGCAGAATGCTTGGTGTTATGCCTGATGACGTGAAATTGATAGGAAGTATGAATATTCAAGCAGTTATAACTGCATTAGCACAAATGTTAATTTTTCTACATTTTATAAAAACTGATTTAACAACATTGTTAGTTGCAATTGCCATGATAACTTTAGGTGGGTTTTTATCAAGTCTGGTTGCAACAAGGGTTGAAAAGCGTATTGTACATAAAGTTATGCTTTGGGCATTTATTGTAACTGGAATATTATTGTTTTTGATGCAGATAAATATCTTAAAATTTACAAGTAATGGTAATGAGATAGTTGGAATTAGATTGTATCTTTTTGCTCTTTTTATGCTAATTGCTGGGACATTGCCAGCATTTGGTGTTGGATATTATTCTTTAGTTAAAACTAGTATTTTTCTTTTTGGGGTAAGTCCGATAGTCGCTTTTCCAATTATGGCTGCTGCAAGCTCTTACCAAATGCCATTAACTGCAATAACCTTCATTAAACAAGGAATGTTTTATTCGAAAAGTGCCATATTAATGGCTGTATTTGGTGTTTTAGGTGTTTTTATTGCAGCTCCTTTAATTAGTGTTATTGATTCTTATACATTGAAATGGGTTTTATTAGTAATTGTGGCTTATAACATTATTACTCTTTCAAAAAATAAGTAATATTTTTCGCAATATACTCTATTTTGATTGGGATATCATAAAATCAGGTCTGATTTTATGATACGTTGTTTGTGGGTAAATTTATTTAATAAATTGTAGAAGTTAGCTAATCATGTTTAAAAAATATACAACCCATTTAATTATATTAAGTGTGATCTTGGCTGTTATATTTGGTATGTATACCCCAAGCTTATTTGCTAAAATTAGCGTTTTGGGTGATATATTTATTAATTTACTAAAATTATTTGCTCTACCACTAATTTGTTCTGCCTTGATTGTGGCAATCGGTGGCATGGGCGAAAACTTAGGGCAATTAAAGTCAGTGGTTAGAAATGCAGTTTCTTATATGCTACTTAGTGAGGTTATTGCTGTTACTATTGCACTAGTTTTATTTAACATCTTCAAACCAGGCACCAATGTTGATCCTAATTTGATCTTACAGGGTGCAAAATATGAAGCTCTTAATCAAGATAGTTTAAATTTATCAAATTTCTTACTTTCAATTATTCCACATAATATTTTTAGTTCCTTAGCAAAATTTGATTTGCTGCCAGTCGTAATTTTCTCTATTATGTTTGGTATTGGCTGTGCTGTTAATGGAGACAAAGGGCGTCCAGTTATAAATTTTTTTACATCAGTTCGTGATATAACAACTACTTGTTTACATGGTGTAATGAATGTTGCCCCAATCGGTATTTTTGTTTTGGTTGGTAATGGTATAGCTCAGTCTGAACAAGCTGGAAATCTTAGTAATGCCTTTGCCGCATTATTAGGTTTTGTTTTAGTTTTGGTATTAGGGCTGATATTACATGCATTATGGCAGTTGTTACTAGTTGTTGTGCTTACAAAACAAAGTCCAATCAAAATTTTTAAATCTAGTATTCCAGTTTTTACAACAGCATTTGCCACTTCAAGCTCAATTGCTACCTTGCCAGTTACTATGGATGTAGCTGATAAACTAGAGGCGAAGCCGAATGTTGTTAGGTTTATGTTACCGCTTTGTGCGTCAATTAATATTGGTGGTATGATGATGTATGAAGTTGCTGCTGCATTATTTTTCTCACAGATACTAGGAATACATTTATCAATAGGGTATCAATTATTAATTGCTTTAGCCTGTATTTTAGGCGGCATGGCTGAAGGTGGGATACCAGAAACTAGTTTAGTTAGTTTAGTTGTGATATTTAGAATTGTAAATATTCCGCTATCAGCAATTTCAATCTTATTACCATTAGATAGAATAATTGATAGATTTAGAACTATGGTTAATATCTTTGGAAATATGTGCGGTGTGATAGTTGTAAGTAAATTTTTAAAAACAAATGATAAATAAATGTTTACCAGAATTGATCACATAGCAATTAATGTAAAAGAAATTGATAAAGTAAGTCAATTTTATCAAAACATATTTGGTTTTGGTGCTTTGCTGGAAACTATAATTCCTAGTGGTAAAAAAATAGTTTATTTAAAATTATCTGATACTATTTTAGAGATCTCGGAAACCAATCAAAATGATATCAAAGGTAGCCATT
>CANMQR010000048.1 GCA_947499925.1 Neisseriaceae bacterium | reverse complement strand
TTTTATGCTTTTATTGGTATATCGAGCTATTTATATATTAATTCTTGGCGTGTCACTCCAATACATTACTCATATATATTTTTTCTAGTATCTTTTGCTTATTTCTTAGGTAATTGGATAATGCGTATTCTTAATAATAAGGGGAAAAGTGTTTCATTAATAATTGGTTTAGGTGTATATTCTGCAAGTTTTGGAGTTGTTATTATTGTATTATCAGATTTAATTTTAAACGGAAACTTTTTAATTATAATGGTAAGTTCAAGTCTCTTCTTAATTAGAACTGGTAATGCTATTTTAATTCCCCCTACTCAAATTAGAATTATGAATCATTTTAAAAATCATAGCGCACAAGCTCTAGGGTTTAATATGTGTATTATGTATATTATAATTAGTTTAGTAATATATACGGTTACAAAACTGCCTTATTCTCCTATGATAAATTTAATTATTTTTACTGCTATACCAATGTTATTTAGTTTTATTATTTATAGACTCTACCACGATAAGTTATAAATTGTTATTTGCACTTGAATTAGCTAATACAAGCACTATATTAAAATATAACTATTTAAAGGATTTTATTAATGAAAAATGTACTTGTCATCTACGCTCACCCTAATTACCAAACTTCACGTCTAAATAAAGCACTTATTGATGAAATTAGTGATCTTAAAAATGTTACAGTGTCAAATTTATATAAAAATTATCCTGATGGTAAGATTGATATCCTTAAGGAACAAGAGTTAATAACTAAAAATGATATTATAGTTATGCAGTTTCCATTTCACTGGTATAGTAGCCCATCGCTAATGAAAGCTTGGATTGATGAGGTGTTTAGTTATGGTTTTGCATATGGTAATGGTAGTGATAAACTAAAAGCTAAAGGATTTATGTGTGTAACCACATCTAATGCTAGTCGTGTACGTTATCAAAATGATATTGGTTTTGATTTTCCAGACTTACTGAAGCCGTTTCAAAATACTGCAAAATATTGTAGCATGCAATATTTAGCACCATTTATATTAACCAATGAAACAAAAGATAGTACTGAAATGAGTGATGGTGATCTTCGGCTAAAGGTGCAAGAGTATAAAAAAATCTTAGAAAGTCTATGATTTAAGCAAATTATTAATATTAATGATATAAGCTATGGGTTAAAATTTGAACTGTCTATACAAGGAGTATCATGACACTATCAGCTTCCGAATTCTATAATGAAATTACCAAGAAAAATATAGGTGTTTATACACCAAAAGAGCAAGATAGGCTCTATAATAGTAAGATTATCATATTTGGCCTAGGCGGTGTAGGTGGTATGGAATCAATCCTTTTGACACGAAGTGGTATTGGGCATATTACTGGCGTTGATCCAGATATTTTTGAATTATCTAATACAAACCGTCAAATGATGGCAATGAGTTCAACTATGAATGAATATAAGAGTGTTGCAACTGAAAAACACTTGAAAGATATTAATCCATATCTTAGCACCAACTTTAAAAGTATCAGGGTAACTGAAGAAAATGTAGATGAGCTTATTACTGGGCATGATTTAGTTCTTGAAGCGCTTGATGATATGCCCTCACGAATAGTGGTTCATCGTGCTGCAAGAGGATTAGGTATACCAAGTATTTCTATGTCAGGAAGTCCACCGCATCGTGGTTTTGTATCTTCATTTTTTCCAGATGGTATTTCGTATGAAGATGCACTAAATATTCCAACAAAAGGCAAGTCTATATCAGATCCGTTAGTAACACAGTTTGTACATGATATTAAGAAAAAGCGCGCTCAATATTCAGTATCCAAAGGTGCACCACAATCATGGGCTGATGATTTTTGTAGTGGACGTGCTGGATGGATTATTACTCCAATACGTGCTTCACTAATTGCTTCATTTAGTTGTCATGAAGCAATTCAAATTTTAATTAAACAAGAGCCTTTAGCAAAAGCACCTAAAGGTGTATACATTGATATGGATAATCTAACGAATCCAGTTAGCGTTATTAATCCTCCGTGTGGACACTGGGAAGCTTATCAAATATAATATTAAAAGGAATTATTATGCAAAATATTGAACAGGAAATTTATGCTAGAAATTATGGAGTAGTTACCCACGAAGAACAAGATAAATTAAAAAATGCTAAAGTAACTGTAGTTGGTGCGGGTGGTGTTGGAGGTATTACGCTAATAAGTTTGGCTCGTATGGGTTTTGGTAATATCCAAGTTGTTGATATGGACACATTTGATTATAGTAATATTAATCGTCAAATGCTTTCTTCAATTTCAAGAATTGGTAAATCTAAGGCAATATGCGCCAAAGAGACTATTGTTGATATAAATCCAAATATAAATGTCACTGTACGTCAAGAAAAGTTAGATGAATTTAATGCAGATGAAATAATTGCTGGATCAGATGTGGTAATTGATGCAACTGACAATTTAGTTGCTAGAGTTATTATTCATCGTACCGCACAAAAGCTAAAAGTACCTTCAGTGTGGATAGCAGTAACACCACCATTTAGAGGTGGTGTAATAACTTTTTCTGAAAATACTCCAGCATATGAACTAGTGTTAAGACATCCATCATTTGGTCGTGAACTAACAGATGAAGTAAAAAAAGAAATTTCTGTAATTAAAGATGGTAGAGCTCTTGCTTCTGTTAAACACGGTGCTCTAAAGTCATGGGCTGATGCATACTTAAATAATCAAGCTCCTTGGGCTGTTATATGTCCTATTGCAAATATTGTAGGGATTTGTGCAAGTTTTGAGGCTTTTAAGGTTATTCTTAATCGAGCTAATCTACAACCTACATATGCTCCAAATTTGGTTAAAATAGATATGGCAAATAGTAATATGGTACAAGTTTTAACTCCTGATAATGGAAGCTGGGATAATGCTGAACTTTAAAACTATAACATTAATACTAATAAATGCATTTATAACTAATGCTTATGCGGATAAAATTATTTCTAAAGAATATTATGTTCCTTATAATAATCAAAAAATTCATTTGAAAGAAAAAAAACTATCAGCATCTAAATCATCAAAAGTTATTGTACTTATTAATCCATTAAGTATTCCATCTCTAGTTGCTTTTGATGTTCCTAATTATTCACTTATGGATGCTCTTGCAAAACGAGGATTTGATGTATGGGGTATTGATTTTATTGGTGAAGGTAAATCATCTTATCCTTTGATTATGGAGAGTAACCCGGCCCCCATAGGAATATATCCGCTTGATACTAAAGAAGCAGTTAAAGAGCTTCATCAAGGAGTAAATTATATTACAAAAGTAACTGATTCACATTCAGTATCAATACTTGGTTGGTCTTGGGGGGCTGTTGTTGGAGCTATGTATTCTATTTTATATCCAGAAAATGTAAATAATCTTATTTTGTATGGAGCGATGTATTCCTCTCATCTACAGAAATCTATTGAGCCAATATTTATAAAACCATTTTCTGGAAAGAATAATGATTTTAGTGAAAATTTACCTGCTTATCAAAATATTCCATGGAAAGTTATAAACACTCATTGGAATATGATGCTTAGAGGGAACTATACTATAGTAACACAAAGAGCGATTTCAGATGTTGCAAATGCGTATGTTAATTCTGACCCAAAACCATTTTTACCAAATTCGTTACGTAGACCCATGGGGCCAATGAAAGATTTGTATAATATCTGGAATGGTCATCCTATATATGATATTAGCAAACTTAAAACCTCAACCTTAGTTATCTATGGTGACCAAGATTTGTTTGCTGATCATGAGCTATATAGTAAATTAACTAATGTAAAAGTAAACAACAAATTGAGCTAAAAGAAGCTACGCATTGGCTAATTTATGAAAAAACTAGAGATCAATTTATTGATGATGTAACAAGGTTTATAGGTAATCATGAATAAAGTTCAAGTACTTGATACTACACTTCGTGAGGGGGAGCAATCTCGTGGAGTATGTTTTTCTATTGAAGAAAAAATATTTTTAGCTAATAAACTGAGAGATTTTGGAGTTGGAATAATAGAAATTGGTAATCCAGGAATTTCTGAAATAGAAAAACAAAACTGTATTAAAATCGCATTAGCTGTTACAGGTGTTGATATATTAGTACATTCACGTGCAAATACAGATGATGTAATGACTGCTCGTGAAACAAATGCAAAATGGATTGGAATCTGGGCATCATTTAATGATGTATCTTTGGCAACTAAATTTAGCAATAAGTCGCGAAGTTGGGTTAAAGATGAAGTTATTAAGTCTATTAAATTAGCAAAAAAGCTTGGTTTTAAGGTTAGATTTAGTATAGAAGATGCCTCAAGAACTTCATTTGAGCATATTTATGATTTAGGAACTGCTGCTGTTACTGCTGGTGCCAATCGTATTAGTCTAGCTGATACTGTTGGTATTTGGCATCCTAGGAAATGTTATGAAGCTGTTAAATTTGCAAAAGAAAAATTTCTTTGTGAAATTGAAGTTCATTTACACAATGATCTTGGTCTAGCTCATGCTAATGCAATTTCAGCAATAGATGCTGGTGCTACAGTTGTAGATGCTTCTGTACTTGGTATCGGTGAGAGAAGTGGAATATGTGACTTAGTACCATTAGCTAAATCATTAGATATGTTTTATGGTATTAAAAACTTTGATTTTAGATTATCAGATGAGCTTTCAGGAGCAATTTCTCGAATAGGTGCTTTTGATATTGAGCCGCATCATCCATTATTAGGTAGGAATGTATTTACACATGTTTCAAAATATCATATTAATGCTGTAGAAAAAAATCATGAAGCCTATGAAGCTATTAATCCAATAGATTTTGGAAGATCTCGAAATATTATGGTAAATACTTTAGATAGAAAAAATATTAATAGAGTTAATAATAATCTTGAAGTTAAGATTCCTTTTGTTAAGAGTGCTTCTGAGTTACTTCATCATCGTGATGGTGTCGGTACTAGATGGGTGCATATGGATAATAGAGTTGATATTAGAAGTCATATATATATAATAGAGCGGATATTTGATAAAGATTATATTAACTCATATCAGCCACATGTTGATTCACATGCTCATAATTGTGATAGTACCTTTGTATTTATGGGGAATAATACTGATGGAACAGGACTAAAGGTAAGCGTTACATTTGGTTATGGAGAAGACTCAATAACTCAAATAGTTGATAGCCCAGCATCAGTCTATATTCCTATGGGAGTTTATCATAGTTATGCATATATATCTGGGATAGGTATGTTTTTAAATTTTGTGCTTTCACCCAATTATAATGATAGTATTATTAATCAGTGATGTGAGTATTTTTTAGAAAGTTTAACTTGAATGATTCAAATTATTTTATTGATAATTTTGGGTATTGACTGGGCTAGTGGTTATGCTATTGCTGGGTATTGTATGACTCATGGTGTTAATCCGTATGGTTATTCTTTTTGGCAATCATTTGGCCCTATGGTTGTACTATTAGTAATTCATTTTATTATGAAGCAAAAGATTATTTTTAATAAACTAACTTTTAAATATATTATTCTTAGTGGGGTAACTGGGATAGTTATTCCCAATCTACTAATATATATTGCGGCGAGTCATGTACC
The DNA here is from genome assembly GCA_947499925.1 of Neisseriaceae bacterium. Classification (GTDB taxonomy): domain Bacteria; phylum Pseudomonadota; class Gammaproteobacteria; order Burkholderiales; family UBA11063; genus Aquella. Next base: position 357 of record CANMQR010000048.1, on the reverse strand, counting down.
ATCTGGATTACTTACGATTTTATCTAATATTTCACCGTTATTTCTATATATGTTGGCTTTATTATTCAAAGAGGAGAAGTTTAGTTTAATTCGCTGTAGTTCTATTTTAATTGGACTTATTGGTGTAATTTTAATTATTGCTGATGGGCAACAAATCTTCAAGTTACAACTAGGTGGTGCTTGGTTATTTATTGTATTATTAATTCCAGTAGGGTATGCTTTTAGTGCTGTATATGTTTCGAAATTTAGACCAAAAACTGGTAATTCTCTAAATTATGCCCTTGGAATGCTTATAGTATCGGCAATATTTAACGCGCCATTAGTATATTTCAACCAAGGCTTTTATGCACTACATTC
>CANMQR010000047.1 GCA_947499925.1 Neisseriaceae bacterium | reverse complement strand
CTAAAACCATTTACTGAAGAAACTGTACTAAGTAATGTAATTCGCGGTCAATATAAAGCAGGAACTGTAAATAATGAAGAAGTCGCAGCTTATGCTGATGAAGAAAATATACCAGAGGATAGCAAGACCGAAACTTATGTAGCATTAAAGGCTGAAATCCAAAACTGGCGCTGGGCTGGAGTGCCATTTTACCTAAGAACTGGAAAACGTCTAAATAAACAGATGGCCGAAATTGTAATTCAATTTAAGGATATTCCATGCAAAATATTCCCTTTAAATGCGAATAACTTTGCTAATCGTTTGATTATTAAGCTACAACCAGATGAAACAGTACAATTATATTTCTTAGCTAAACAGCCAGGAGATACTAATGATTTACGTCCTGTTTATCTTGATTTAGATTTTCATAAAATGTTTACGACCAGAAGAACAGATGGGTATGAGCGTTTGTTATTAGATATAATCAGAGGCAAACTTACACTATTTGTAAGGCGTGATGAGCAAGAAGCAGCTTGGAAATGGGTAGAGCCTATTTTGGATACTTGGGAACGCCTAAATTTCACTCCTAAGCTTTATGCAGCAGGAAGCTGGGGGCCATCTTCAGCATCAGCGCTTCTTGCTCGTGATGGTGAATCATGGCATGAAGAGTTAATCTAAATGAATAACAAATACTTATTACTAATAGCAACTAGTATTATTTTCACATCTTGTAGTTTATTTGGCAATAATAGTAATAACTACCCAACGATACCATTACCACCACAAAAAGTTGATGAGAGTAATACCGCTGTTGCAGTAAAAGAAAGCACTTCAAAAGCAAGTTCAAGCACAGCACAAGGCTCTCCACCTGTAACTTATCAAAACAAAAGAACCGTGCAGGAAGATCGTGCAAATGGTACTGTAACCCAAATCAAGGTTGACAATGGTAACAACCTCCCTGATTACTATATGTATCCATCTCAGCAACAAGATCTAAATACGAATAGCACCCCAGGCAAGGATTTATCAACCCCGAGTTGGCAGATTAGCTGGTAGAGCAAATTATGGCATGTATCCCAAACCCGCTACGACGAGACAGATTGTAAGCGCCATATTTCGCAATCCGAAGCGGAGGCAGGGAGCCATGCCCTTGCCCTATTGCTCTAATTAAAACTTATGATAACCAACAAAACTACTATTAACCAAATTATCAGTTTTCTGAATTTCAATATTTTGAGCATTTTTAACTGCAGGTATTTCATTCATACGTGCAATAAAATTTGCTATATTTTGATAATCATTAAGTAGCCCAGCTCTTTCAGACCAACGAAGTATTCCATACCCTTGAGCATCAACAATACTTAACTTTGACCCAACAAAATATTTATTTTTACCAAGGTATGAATCAACATAAGCAAGTACGTCACGAAGACGAATAAGCATTTTTTGTTTAAAATCATCAATCATATTTTCACTAACAAAACGCTCAGGATAAAATAACGGACTAAATGCAACATGAAGTGTTGATGAAAAATAAGACAACCATTTGTATGCTTCAATTCTACTAGTGCTATTAACTGGTATAGCTATTTCTGAATCGGGATTTTTATCTACCAAGTACATAAGTATAGCTAGGTTTTCGTAAACTAACGTATCTCCATCTTTTAGGGCTCCAACTTTACCTAAAGGATTTATTGCTAGAAACTCAGGAGTTTTTCTAATTTCTGGGGTTGTCAGTCCAATTTGATAAGGCTTATGAAGCCATTCAAGAGCAACCATAGAACCAAAAGCACATGCCCCGGGGATAATATATAAAGTCTGCATATATGTCTTCCATAAAAAATTTACTAAAATTTAAATCTGTGTATTATAATCTATTAATACCCTCCAAGTCAATCGATCCTAATAAAAATCCACCACGGATAGCAACTATTAGGTTACAATAAGCACCTAAATAGTATTAAGGTACTATTTTAGAAGAAAAAGAACGCTACATTTGAGTGTATCAAACGATTATAAATTAAGTTGCAACATATATAAAGTATGAATTCCATACCAATTAGTACTTCACTCTCAATTGGCGTCTCCACTAATTATTATAGTAGAAGACAAATGTTTAAATTAAATGATTTCCAAGCTTATAAACAAAATGATAAAAAAATATCAATGGTAACTGCATATGATTATTTTTCAGCAAAAATTGTTGCGGAATCAGGTATTGACACCATTTTAGTCGGTGACTCATTGGGCATGGTATTTGCCGGTAATGAAAACACTATTTCGGTTACTGTTGATGATATGATTTATCATGCCAAAGCTGTTAAAAATGGCGCACCAAACTCATTCATTATAGTTGATATGCCGTTTCTTAGTTATCATTCAACGCTTGCAAAAACAATAAAAAATGCTGGTAAAATAATAAAAGCTACTAATTGTAATGCTATAAAAGTTGAAATTAATAGCGAACATACTATATCTCATGTAAAAGCATTAATAGATGCCCAAATCCCCGTAATTGGACATATAGGACTAACACCACAATCAGTAAATATTTTTGGCGGTTTTAAAATTCAGGGAAAAACCACTGATGAAGCTAATAAAATTATAGGTTTTGCTCATAAGCTTGTTGAAATTGGAGTTGCAGCAATAGTTCTTGAATGCATACCGGAACAATTAGCAAAAACTATTACCAATCAAATTAATGTGCCAACAATAGGTATTGGGGCAGGTAAGTACTGTGATGGACAAGTACTAGTTTTTCATGATTTATTAGGCTTTGAGCCAAATAAAAAATATCAATTTGTTACTCAGTACGCTAATGCTTATGGCTATTTAACCGATGCCCTAAAAAATTATAAACTAGATGTAACGCAACCAAAACTTCAATTTATAGAGAATTTAGGTTAAGATAGCAATGTTAATTATCAATAACAGAAAAGATCTGCAAAAATGGCGTTTAGAACAAGATAATAAAACAGTCGGATTCGTGCCAACAATGGGCTATTTGCATGAAGGACATATGTCTTTAGTGAAATCCGCTAAAAAAAGTACCGAGTTAGTCGTAGTTAGTATCTTCGTAAACCCATTACAATTTGGAGCTAATGAAGATTTAAATAATTACCCAAAGAATTTAGAAAATGATATTACTATTTGTAAATCACACGGTGTAGATGTTATATTTACACCAAATACTAACGAAATTTATTCTAATGGTTATCCCCCTAAAACTAAAGTAAATGTTGAATTACTTGGTAACCATCTATGTGGAGCAAAACGAAACGGTCATTTTGATGGAGTTTGTACTGTTGTTACTAAATTATTTAATCTGGTAAAGCCTCATAAGGCATTTTTTGGACAAAAAGATATTCAGCAATTACGCATAATCGAAACAATGGTAAAGGAGTTAAACATGCCCATTGATATTATACCATGCCCAACACAAAGAACTCATGATGGCTTGGCTCTTAGTTCACGCAATAGTTATTTATCAGTAGCTGAAGAAAGATCGGCACTAATAGTACCTAAAGTACTTAATCACCTAGTAAGTCTAATAAAAAAAGGTGAAACTGATACAAATACTTTAATTACTGATGGTATTAGTTTAATTAGTAAAACACCTAATGCAAAAGCTGATTATTTAGAGATTGTTGATTATAATACACTACAACCTGTTCATACTATTAATGGTAAAATTATAATTGCAACCGCTGTATTTATTGGCAATACAAGACTTATTGACAATATAATTTGGAGTGACTAATTTGTTAATCTCCATGTTAAAGGCCAAAATACATAAAGCAACTGTTACTGAAGCTAATCTATATTACATAGGTAGTATTACTATTGATGGACTTATCCTTGATAAACTAGGTCTTTTTGAAAATGAACACGTCCATGTAGTAAATATAAATAATGGTTCAAGAATTGAAACATATATTATTCGCGGTAATGAAGGTAGTGGAGTTATTTGCCTAAATGGTGCTGCAGCAAGATTCTTCCATCAAGGTGATAAAATAATTATCATGGCGTATTGTCAAATAGATAATAAAGATGCTGTAACACACATACCAAAAATTGCAGTTCTTGATGAACAAAACAATATATCACAATTACTTAACCATGAAACGGAAAATACTATTGGCTAAAATACTAATTGGAATAACAAGTAGCATTGCTGCTTATAAAACTATTGAATTGTGCCACCTTCTCAAAAAAGGCGGGCATAGTGTAAAGGTAATTCTAACTAAAGATGCTAATAATTTTGTAACTCCAATTTCTTTAGCATCATTTGATGCTGAAGTATTTAATGGTAATAAATATACCGACAAAGACGTTCTATCTCACATTAACCTAGCAAGATGGCCTGATTTAATACTTATAGCACCACTAAGTGCCAACACTCTCGCAAAACTCGCAGGCGGATTTGCTGATAATCTATTAACTGCAACAATTCTTGCAACTCTAAAACCAGTATATCTAGTACCAGCCATGAATAAAAACATGTGGCAAAATAAAATCACTCAATTTAATATTCAGAAACTTCAAGAATATGGTTACAAATTTTGGGGGCCTGCTAGCGGTCTTCAAGCTTGTGGTGATAATGGTGAAGGCCGCATGATAGAAGCCACTGAAATCCTTGAAAATATTAACCATACCTTACTTTGTGATCAAGAACTATTTAGCGGTAAAAATGTTGTAATAACAGCAGGTGCTACTATTGAAGCAATAGATCCAGTACGCTATCTAAGCAACCACTCATCTGGAAAAATGGGATATGCTCTAGCACGTGCCTTTGCCTCCCATGGTGCGAATGTATATTTAATCTCAGGGACAACTAATTTAGATATCCCAAATAATATAAAGAAATTTATACCGGTTACTACTGCTTTGGAGATGCTAAACTCATGTATCGACAATATCACGAACGCTGATATTTTTATTGGATGTGCTGCAGTTAGTGATTATAAAATAAATAATTTTACTGATCAAAAAATTAAGAAGCAAGACACGCATAGTCTTAATTTGGTAAAAAATCCAGATATAATAGCAAATGTCAAAGAAAAAAACCCTCAGTTATTTGTAGTTGGATTTGCTGCCGAAACCCAAAATATTGTTGAATATGCAATTAATAAAATTAAAACTAAAAATCTTGATCTAATAGTGGCTAATGATGTTAGTAATAATAAAGTTTTTGGACATGATGATAACGAAGTAATTATTATTGATAAATCTCTAAATATAACTATAACAATGAGGGCAAATAAAAATATTATTGCCCATCAAATTATAGAGAGAATTAGTATAAATAGCTAACCATTATTTGTGCTTGATACTTGTTACCATCAGCATCATCTGAATCATGATTATCTTGTACTAAATAGCCATAACCTCCAAATATGGTTAGGCCTTTTACTTGTGGTATATTATAAACTATTTGGAGATCATACTCAGCAACTGCTGGCACACTAGTGGTTGCAAAGTACTCATAACTTGGCCCAATCTGTAAATTTCCATCAAGTAAACTTAGGCTTGGAGCTATTTTATAAGCACTACCTCCTGATAACTCAACCATACCCATCATCCACCCTTGAGTATATAATGGGTCAGTCTGAATACCATATGTAGCTGGTGAAACTATGCCACCACCCTGGTATGAATTTTCAGCACCCCAAATATTATTATATGCTGCTTGAACTGAGAATTTATCATAATTTAAACCAAGTTGTACACCAATGAAGTTACTATTTACGTTTCCTAAGTTTGCTTGAGTGAAGACATTATTATCTCCTCCATTGCCACCCTCTATTCCACCTTGAGCAGATAGAGTAAAACTCAAATCTTTATTTACCGGAATTTTTAAATTAGAATCAATATATGCTAAATTAGCATAATTATTAAATTGATATCCCCACAACCTAACATTAAAATCATTTGATGGAGTTGACCACTGTGCCCCTAATGCTGTTGTACCAGAGCTTCCATTACCGCCAATTTCTTCTATACCTGTAGCAT
>CANMQR010000046.1 GCA_947499925.1 Neisseriaceae bacterium | reverse complement strand
TTCACCACCTGATAAGGTATCTGCCGAGCGATTAAGAGTAATGTAGTTTAACCCAACATCAATCAGAAAACTAATTCGCGTAAGAATCTCTTTGATAATCTTATCCCCAATTGGTTTTTTATGACCAGTGAAGGTAACTTTATCAAAAAAGCTGTGGCAGTCATGTAATTGCCAAGTTGTAATTTCTGGTAAGGTTGTATCACTTACCATAACGCATCTTGATTCACGGCGTAGCCTTGAGCCTTCACATTCAGGGCAGGGTTTATTGTTTTGGTATTTAGCTAATTCATCTTTGACATGTTGGCTATCAGATTCATAGTAACGACGTTCTATGGTATTAATAATGCCTTCAAAAGCTTGTTTTTTTGCAACAACTTTACCGTTATGACCAATAACATTCATATTGATTAGTTCGTCTTTTGAACCATAAAGTAAAATATTTTTAATATTATCAGGCAGTAAATTATAGTGGGTATTAAGATCAAATTTATAATGTTTTGATAGTGCTGTAACTATTTGATATGTATACTGGTTACGGCTATCCCAGCCTTTAATTGCACCATCAGCAATCGAACACTCGGGGTTTACTATAATCTTTTGAGGATCAAAAAAAGTAATTTGTCCTAAGCCATCACATTTTTGACAAGCACCAAAGGGGTTATTAAATGAGAACATGCGCGGTTCTAGTTCGGATATTGAGTAATCGCATTCTTTACATGAGAAAGTGCTAGAAAATAATTGTTCTTCATTGGTATCTAAATTTAATGCAATAATTTTGCCATTACTATGTTTAAGTCCAGTTTCAATAGAATCAGTAAGACGACGTTTAACATCGCTAGTTATTTTTACTCTATCAACTACGATTTCAATATTGTGTTTTTTGTTTTTATCTAGTTTTGGAGTGGTATCAATATCATAGATTGTGTTATCAATACGAACTTTGGTAAAGCCTTGAGCTTGAATGTTTTGTAATAAATCTAGATATTCACCCTTACGTCCACTAATAACAGGAGCAAGTAGGGCGATTTTAGTGTTTTCTGGATAAATTAATATATTATCAACCATTTGTGAAACTGATTGGCTTTGGAGTTTATGTTTATGTATTGGACAAAAAGGATCCCCAACCCGCGCAAATAAAAGTCTTAGATAATCATAAATCTCGGTAACAGTACCAACAGTTGAACGAGGGTTATGTGAGGTTGCTTTTTGTTCAATTGAAATAGCTGGAGATAGTCCTTCGATTAAATCTACATCAGGTTTATCCATTTGTTGTAAAAACTGTCTAGCATATGCAGATAACGACTCAACATAACGTCTTTGACCTTCGGCATATAGGGTATCAAAGGCAAGGGATGATTTTCCAGAACCTGATAGTCCAGTAATTACGATTAGTTTATTTTTAGGTAAGTCCAGATCAATGTTTTTAAGATTATGGGTTTTTGCACCGCGGATAACAATTTTGTCTAGCAATTTATTTTCCAATAATAAGTTTAGTCTAAAAAATAGACTATAATTATACCATGATACACAAAAGCAGCTAGTAATAATTACAATTAGTGCAATGTGGATTCCATCTTACGATGGCATGACAGAAGAACCTTATATTTGGTTGATAATACCCATTATTAGTGCTTTAAATTTAAGACTGATTTTCTGACCCATCTCGATGACTTCATTTTCATCAGCATGATGTATTGAGTACGGTAGAGCCATATCTGTAAGAGCAGCAAGGCCAAGTATCTTCATACCTGCATGAGCCGCAACAGTTGCTTCATGGGTTACTGACATGCCAATAGCATCACAGCCGTTATTGATTAGTGCTTGAAGCTCGGTACGTGTTGCATAAGCAGGGCCTGATATTACTCCATAAACCCCTTTATTGAGACGGATTTGTTCTTTTGTTGCAACTTCCAGTGCGATTTTCTGTAAATTTGGTGTATAAATATCAAACATACCGGGGAAGCGTGGGCCAAATTCAGCTAGATTAGCACCCGTTAGAGGAGATGCGCCAAACAACCCAAAATGATCGGTGATTAGCATTATCTCACCAGCATTATACTCACGGTTAAGCGAACCCGCAGCACAGGTGATAAATAAGGTATCTACGCATAGGTTTTCCATTACTCTAACTAGCATGGTAGCATCTTGTGCTGAATGCCCTTCATACAGATGAAACCGTCCTTGCATGGTGATAAACTGCGTATTACCAATAGTACCTAAGATTAGGTTCCCAGCGTGCCCAGGAGCTGATGCTCTAGGTAAATGAGGTATATCAGTGTAGGGGATAGTTATTTTATTACTAATATTATTTACAAAGTCACCAAGCCCACTACCTAAAATAAGTCCAATTTCAGGCTTGTGAGTAATTTTAGTTTGTAAAAATTGGGTGATTTCTTTAATCTTTTGGCTTAAACTAATTTCGTTCATGAGTTATTTCCTATTAAACAATTATTTATTTGTTGATGCAAAAATTGTGCTAATTCTTCTCGATTAGTAAATTCTCCGGCATTAACTCGGGGTAATGAGGTTATTTTAACCAATATTCCGTTTAGTGATAATGAATTTTTTATTGATTGCCATAAAGTAGTATTACCTTCATAAGTGATTTTGGTGGTAAGCTCTCCATCCAAAGTATAATATTGAATGACTAATGGAATAATAGTTGATTTAGCGATTATAGTAGATTCGAGTAGTGATGGTTTAAAAGCTTGGAGCTGTAGGCCATTACCAGTCCTACCTTCAGGAAATAAACCAATAGTAGCACCTTTTGATAACTCAGTACTTACTACTTTATTTATATGAACTAGATCACGCTTTCGTTCGCGGTTAATAAAAATCGTCCCACCACTTTTAACTAGTAAGTTTATTAGTGGCCATCTTTTTATTTCGGCTCGTCCGATAAATGATACGGAGTGCTTAGTATATAAAATTGGAATATCAAGCCATGAAATATGATTAGCAATAACCATCGCATTTTTTTCGATATATGGATTTTGGATACCATCATCAATAATTTGTATGCCGATTATTTTTATATTACCAAGAGCCCACATTCTAACAAAATAAATCCAGATATTATTAGGTAGTATATAATAAAAAACAATTACTAAAAATATGCAAAAAATATTAAATAACAATAACGAGATTAAACGTAGTGGCATTATCGGTGAAGACATTATTCGCTGTTCCTAAATAATTTTTACCAAATCTCGATATTGTAACACTTATTTTAGAAAGTATTATTTAAAATCAATCTTGCTCAACACAAATCAGACCATGAGTGATGATCGTCTCGTTTCCTCCAGTACGTATGGGAGAAGCAAGTCCGATAAGGCATAATTGCCATGTGTCGCCAAGCTGGGTATTGTCAAGAGGTTTTCTTGTGATGTAGTTCACCTGTAGTATTGCAGCATAACTACCGATTCCCGCCTCTCCCAAAATGTATGGATTATCGTCACCTGCTATTGGGGCTGTCCATTGTTTGCAGGTTTTATCGGTATTGGTGGTATAATCTTTATTCATCCCAGTCCACGAATTATGCTTATAGAGAAAATAGCTCTCATATTGGATGAGTTTAGGATAATGCCCATAAGTGGTTCCATCAGAGAAAGGCACGAGCGTAGGAAATGTAAATATTGCTGAATTAGTGGTTATTCCAATTGGATGGCTACTTTCTGATATATAACTTTTATTAGGGAATAGAACCCAATCGACATTTTCAGCTTCCTCGTCAATTTCGCAATTAGGCGAAGTACATGCTATACGGTTTATTCCGTCAGTTATCATTGCTTTATAATGGTGACTGTAACCAGATGGAATATTTGGGTGCCATCCAGAGCTTTCAGCTTCAGTTTGGCATATAAAATCTGCACCTTCAATACCTGTAGTGATCCCCATTGCGCCCATTGATTCTGCTTGATTGAGTAAGTTGCCAGGATAGCCCCAGCTGTTATTTCCAGCATAAAAAATAGTAAGAGAGCCAGCTGGTATTGGTATAACTGCCCAGTTAACGTCCACGTTTGTGCTTTTAGATGTGATCCCGTTATTGTAGCTAAATACCAATGATTCATTGCTAGCAGAGCTTGAGTAACGATAGGATACGGTATAAGTACAGCTTTCAGAGGCGGGAATACTAGAGCTACACGTAGTTGATTTCGACAATGGCGTACCACTTAAACTTGGTAAGGTAAAGCTAGTGGCATCACCAGCACCAGTATTTGTTAAAGTAATTATTTGTCGTAAATTGCTTTCATTTAGATACACAGATGTTGGAGACGCAATAACATTAGCAGTCAGAGTTGGTGGTAGTGTATTGGCTGCCCAGTTGACCCCAATATTGATAGTTTGTGACGTAGTGCCGTTATTATATGTAAATTTTACTGTAGTAGAACCGGCTGACGCTACTGAGCTACTATAGGATAGTGTATAGATACAGGATTCACCAATAGCTAGTGAAGAAGAGTTGCAATTAGTTGATATTGTCAAAGGATCTTGTAGTATTGGAGTCTGTATGCTTCCAGATTCAGGTGCAGTACCAGTATTAGTAAATGTTATTGTTTGTGACTCATTTTCTGCATTTAAGTACACTGAAGCAGGGGAGGCAGAAATAATTGCGTAAGTAGACTGATTTGTGCCAGTATAAGATATTGTTACAGGTGTACTTGTTGATGTTATGCCGTTATTATAAGGAATTACTTCAGCAATCTGACCAGATGCAGCTCCAGGTGTATATGTCAATGTATATCTACAACTAGTACCAGCGGCTAAGCTACCACTGTTGCAAGTATTATTAGTTATGGCAAATCCACTTTCGCTTGGGATTTGTAGTGTAGTTAATGGCCCATTTCCAGTGTTATTTAAAACTATTGTTTGGGAAGTGTTAGATGTGCTCATGATAAAGCTACTTGGTTGGACTTGTAATACGCCAGTGCTACTTTCAACAATATTCACATAAGCAGTATTCGAGCAGCTAAGTAAGTCACATGCGCTACTTAAAGCTTGAATGCTTTGTACGGTAATACCTGCAGGAATTATTATTTGGTAGGTATTTACTGAGTAAGATTCTGAGTTAAAGGTGCCTATTAATGTGGAGTCAAGGCGGCCACCTGTATTATCTTCAAAATACATGCTTTCAAATGCTGTATTAGCACCGCTCTCAACCAACACGGAAATCTGTGCTGTAACTGGAGTGCCAACTGTTGCTGCTAGTGTTTGAGTTGCCGGTAAAATATAATATTGAAGATTAGTTGTATTATTGGGGATGCTTATTAAGGCCAAACTTTTGTTATTTGTTATTGTGCTAGCTAAATTTGTTTTTATATTTAGTGCAGCTTGAAATTTTTGAGTTAAGCTAGGAGTGCTATTAGCACTAGGAGTAACTGTAAATGAACCAGCTTTGGAATTTGCATTTATAGTTGCGGTGAATAAGCAACTATCTCCAGCTTTGATAGTAGTGCAATTAGTGCCATTAATAGTGATATTATTTACACCTGTATAATTAGTTGCACTAGGTACTGATAGAGTTACCTTAGTTGCATCATAGCTAGATGTGTTGGTTAGCTTAAGGCTTGCGGTAATTGCCGTTTGTGGAATTGCTGGAAACTCGGAGGCTGCAGATAAAGCAAAAGATATACTTTCATTGGGTGGAGTTACGTTTGGTGTGTTACTAGGTGTGGTACTGCTCTCGCATCCAGCGATAAATAGTAGCGGTATAGCCAAAGCAAGATGACTTTTTTTTGGATTTATAGGGTTTTTATTCATAATCATGCGCTCCAATAAATATTTTTATCGTCTGTAGTAATTGTAACATACTCTAGGAAAAGTGGGTATCTATTTTCTTACATATTTTCGTAACGCTGGAGGTACGCACACCATACCTTCAAATTTACTAGAATATTTTTTGGGGAATCTGTTACAATAAGCACCTCATTAATATTACATTATACTTATGATAAAACTAAAAATACTTTTTGTATGCACTGGAAATATATGTCG
>CANMQR010000045.1 GCA_947499925.1 Neisseriaceae bacterium | reverse complement strand
ATTGGGCTAAGTGAGCCAACTTTAGAGCAATTGAAAAAAATACATTCGATTTGTCCTGTTAGTTTCTTGCAATCTGAGTACAGTTTGTTGGAAAGAGGTATGGAACAAAATGGAATTTTAGATTTTTGTAGAGCAAATAGTATTATTTTTGTTGCTTACTCGCCTTTATGCCGCGGGTTATTAACTAATGGTTTTGATCCACAAGCTTTAGAGCAAAGTGATTTTAGAAAAAGTCTTCCGAAGTTTACTGGAGAAAACTATGAGATAAATTCCAATATTATTACTCAATTAAAAACATTTGCTACCGAACGTGATGTTTCTTTATCAACTCTTGCATTAGCTTGGCTAATTGCGCAAAATGTAATAGCAATTCCTGGGATGAGAAAAACAGAAAGAGTAAATGAGTCGTTGCCAGCCTTAAATTTTAAGCTTTCAGAAGAAGACTTAGATGCTCTGAATAGAATTGCATATGTTGGTGCAACTAAAGGGATGAGATACTCCCCTGCAGCTATGCAAGCCTATGGTTTTAGGTAGGAATATCTTTCTATTTTTATGCAACATAATATTTGTCGGTTGCTATTTAATAATTATCTAATAAAAGGTTAACAAATGGAAAAAATATTAATAATTGGGGCAACCGGAAAAATAGGTTCTGAGTTAATAAAATTATTTGATGGACAAAAGCAGTTGGTAAAGCTGCTTCTTAGGGCAAACTCAAAAGAGTTGTGTGATAAATATGAAACTGTTATTGGGGATCTTTCTGATAAAGAATCATTGCGAAATGCTATGCTTGATGTAAAGACAGTATTTCTATTATCAAGCCCATCACCCGAACAGGTATATTTACAAAAAAATTTAATTGATGTTGCAAAAGAGTTGAATATCAATCACATAGTCAGAGTTTCTGCTATGGGTATCGAGTATGACTCTAATAATCCCTTCACTATTACATCTATTGCACGTTGGCATAATGAGATTGATAAATATTTAGAGGCTTCAAAAATTAAATTCACACTAATAAAGCCAAATTATTTTATGCAGAATTTAGGAGGTTTCAGAAACTCTATACAAGAAGAATCATGCTTTTACGCAACCATAACCCCAAGCGCCAAAGTAAGCTTAGTGCATATTACAGATATCGCACGACTTGCATATCATGTTCTAATAAATATAAATGATCATATCAATAAATCATATGACATAACAGGCCCAGAGGCGCTATCATTTTCAGATATTGCAAAATACATTTCTATTGATCTTAATAAAACAGTAAATTATGTGCAAGTGAGTGAGCAAGAGCTTAAAACACAATTATCAAAAGATAATATACCTGAGTGGTTTATTAAAGATATGCTTGGGTTTTTTAAAGGATATAGTGCAGGATGTGGAGAAAGGATAAATTCCATCCAGCAAGTAGCTAATTTAAAACCCACATATTTTAATACAATGCTTGGTTTTTTTAAATAGAATAATATAAAGAAGGTTTATAAAATGTCAAGTATGGCTAAAATTGATTTGCAAAAATCATTACAGATGAAAGCATTATTTACGGTTAGTGTTGGTTTTTTTATGGTATGCCTCGATACCACGGTGGTTAATGTTGCTTTACAAAATTTACGATTCAGTTTACATACTGATATAAGCGGATTGCAGTGGATTATTGATGCTTATATTTTATCATTTGCTTCATTACTTCTTAGTGCCGGCGACATAAGTGACCGTATTGGTCCAAAAAAAGTATTTTGTTTTGGATTGCTAATATTTGTAATTGCATCTGCATTATGTGGGATAGCTCCTTCAATAATTTTATTAATTATAGCTAGGGTATTACAGGGTATTGGATCAGCCTTGCTGGTATCTACTTCCTTGTCACTTTTACGGCATGTTTTTTTGGAAACATCTGATAGAGCTAAGGCTTTTGGGATATGGGGTTCTATTGGTGGTAGTGCAGTTGCTGTTGGCCCTGTAATTGGAGGTTTTTTAATTTCAGCTTTTGGTTGGCGCTCTGTTTTCATTATAAATATCCCATTTGGTGTTTTAGGTTTATATGTGGCTATAAAGTATCTTCCAAATGTCGCTTGTATAGCTAAAAAGATTAAAGTTTTCCAACAAATTGCCTCAATAGCTATACTTGGTATAATTGCTTATATTTTCATAACAGCAGGTTCATATGGTTGGGATTCATGGTCAATAGTTTTTTCTTCGGGGATTCTGGTTATTTTTATAATTGGATTTTTAATTGCAGAATTATTATCAGATTCACCAATGTTACCTAGAGAAATTATAACTCAAAGCAGCTTTCTTGCTGCTGCTACGATAGGGTTAATTATAAATTTTGGATTTTACGGGCAGCTCTTTATAATGAGTTTATATTTTGAGCAAGCCAAGGGATATTCTGTGATTGAAACCGGTTTTGCATTTTTGCCGCAGGCTATTGCTTGTTCCACAGCCGCTTTTTTTTGTGGGCGATTTACAGCAAAGGTTGGCCCAAGATTGCCTATGACTATAGGGTTCTCTATAAGCTTTTTAGGTTTGGTGGGTATGACATTAATAAATCCAAGTAGCCTATATATTTATACGTTAGCTCCAATGTTGTTAATGGGGTTTGGGATGTCTTTTATTGCACCTGCAACAATTGCTGCGGCAATGTCAGCGGCATCACCCGCACAAGGTGGTGTGATTTCAGGGATTATAAATGCAGTTCGTCAGAGTGGAAGTTTAATGGGCATTGCAATTCTTGGCAGCTTCATGGGGAGCCAAAATTTTATTGCCGCTGGAATGCGTACAGGATTTATTATTACTGCTATTTTATACCTTATTGGTCTGTGCTGTACTATATTTTGGATTCTACCAAAAAACCTGAGTTCAAATACGAAATTGATTAACTAGTTAATTTGAACTATTATATGTTGCTGCATTTGAACACGTTACTGATGTGATTTTTGCAGTAAAATCACCAATTACTGCAGCGACACCTGTATAATTATCAGGATTGCTTCCTGTAAAATCAGTTCTTTCACATGCACAACCCAAGTTTTGATTTTGAATAGTTAATCCTTGTTGTGTTCTTAAAAACCTTTGGGTACCTAGAATACGCCAGCTATGTCCAGCAAGATTATTTAACCCAGAGCATATATTATCGCAGGTATTTGTTCTTGATTGTACCGAATATCCTCTAACAACTGAATACTGACCAATGCTTCCTAATATAGAGTTTGCTGTTCCTGATACCGTAGGAGTGGTTCCTATAGGATCACCAGTAATACTCTCAAGAGCAACACCTAACAATTGAGAGCGGTCGCGTGCATTTTTAAAATCAGTCATAAAGTACTCCTTACATCCAAGACAGTTCCAAGGCAGCCAAGCTGACTGAGTATCATTAGTATATCCGTAAATAACATTAATAGTATTAGGAACATTATTATTACCATTATTCATGAACATATAAACCTGCCCAGCTGGAGTGCTTAGAGTATAAGCGGTTGCAAATGGCACATCAGATGGACAATAAAAATTACCACTATCATCTTGAACCCCTTTAATTGTATTTCGAAATGTAATAGTATTCGCAATTGATGGTAAATAACAATACTTTCCGCTACCACATAACATATCATTCTGAGAACATACCAATGTAGCTCTTGCAAGATAGGTACTGGCTGAATTATTTAGCCCCTGATCTAATGTTGACTTACCTAATTCTTGTGATGTACAGTATTGTCCTGCTTGAAACTGTACATTTGGTTGCAAAGTATCTCCCATGAATGTGGCAATTGTATTCCCAGTTCCTACCGTGGCTGCTCCCGTTCCTTGACCATTATATAATACCGATAACTTGGTGGATTTGTCTTGAGTATTATCTAAAATAACGCCATAATTTTGATTAAAGTATAAATTTGATTTTGAGGTATTTGAGTTTTTTAAGTGTCCCGGCAAAGATTGTTTACCAGATGTATTATCTAAGCCTCTTAATAACGAATGTGTCGGTTGTAAATTCTGATTCCAATCCATAAATAAATCTAAATCTACAGCAAGACTATTATTACTAAGAGCCCCTCCGCATTGTGATGCCCCTGACAAAAACGGTGAATCACTATTTATTTTCCAGCCAGAATTCCCCACTATTTCACCATTAATTAATATTCCACCTTTACTACCTAGAAATATTGATCCATCTCTTACTATCTGGAGATTTTTTGCTGAGGTATCACTGTTGCCACCTACATAATACATCGTTGCCTCTAGATTTTTAGTAGTAGGATTAGTTACAATTGCTAAACAGGGTGTTTGATGGAATAGATTTTGTTTAGCTAAATCTGCCGGCCAATTAGTACCAATCGAGCTTGGAGATAAAACAACAGGATTATTTATAGCTTGAGATTCCAATGCTTGTAGGTTATTATTCATATATCTAGCAAATGCAACTGCATAATTAGAGGTTTGTTCACCTAGTACTTTAGCATCTTTTTTTTGACTATTTAGGGTTTTAAAATGAACAAAACTAATTGTAAATATACTTAATAGAGCAAGCGCTGCCATTGATTCTAGTATATTGAACCCTCTTTGCTTTTGGATTGAATTATTATAGTTTTTTAGCTTACTCACTGAAATCTTTGTTATCATTTATATACCCTAAATTTATTGAAGAGACTGGATGGGAACAGCAGTACCTTGAGGTTTTCTTGATAATAACACTGTATTTTGTTGCCCATCATATAAATAGGTTACGTTATACCCAGCAATCTTACTTACTGTTTTATACTTAGTGGTACAACTCACTGTAACTTTACCTGAACTAGGTTCATATTGGTCTTTAGCGTAGCCTTTTTCAATTTTATTTCCAGTAATCGCTCCACCAATAACACCAACGGTAGCACCAATTATTGTACCAGCACCACTTTGATTTACTTGATTACCTGCAACAGCGCCAGCAACTCCTCCAGTAATACCTCCAATTATTCCACCAGTGGTACCATCTTTTTCTTTTTTCGTGATATTGGTTTCGATTTGATTCGAACATGACTGATATGGAACTTGTTTGCTTGTATAGCTTGGCACTACTGACAATATTTGAGCCATTTCGCTTTTTTCTTTTGGTGTAGGTTGTACTTCCACCGGAGCTGGTGGTCTTTCGTCTTTATAATAAGCTTTTGTTCCAAAAAAAACCGTTGAAACAGTTAATGCCAATATTATTGCACCAAATATTACGTTTTTATTATTATCCATTCTAATTTCTCTTTAAATATCATTAGTTGAAATTTATGCCATCAGAAGCGATTTTATAATAGCGTTTATGGCATTTTTTGCGTAATGTACGCAAAAAACACCATAAATCAGCCTGCAAGCAAGGTGTGCCAAGGTTTATTTTGATATTGAAAATAATTTTATACAAGATTTTTGATAAATTATTTGTAGTTAGTATTACCAAGCTCTAGACTGCAATTTACCCCATTTTTTGCGTATATTACGCAAAAAAATCTCAAAATGATATTATACAATTGTTCCTGATGAGACAAGTTTCATGAAATGAAAGTACTGCTGAACGATAGTATATAGTTGAACTACTAATAAGTTTTTTCTAAGTAAAATTTGTATCATTGCTTTATCTGATAATAAATAAACTTAATATTAAAAAGAGGTTTAAAATAATCCTAATTGCGGTGATTTTTTGCTCCAAACATGGTAGAATAATCTCAGCAAAAGCATTAAAAGTTTATAAGCAATAAATGTTTTTTTAGATTCTGTAATTCGCTGATAAAATATGTTTAAATTTTTAGAGGTATAACAATATGAAAAAATTATTAATAGCAATATTATTTCCAGCAACTATGAGTTTTGCTGCCAATCTATCTGGAAAATATATCTGTGATGGTTACGACACGAAAGATGGAGCGTATAAACAAGACGCTGTAACTTTAACTGTAAGCGTTCCATGAACCCCATCTTTTAAAGTTATGCTATAAGTGAGATACTATCGCCATCATTTTTTATGGAGTAAGATGATGGTATCTAATGGTAAAGTAATCGCAT
>CANMQR010000044.1 GCA_947499925.1 Neisseriaceae bacterium | reverse complement strand
TCACCTGAGCGCGCTTTTTATTAATACGAACTTCACCACTACGTATAATTCTATAGATATGGGTTTTGGGAACCCCCTTTAAAAGACGCATTAAGAGGTTGTCTAACCTCATATCTTCATCTTTTTCGCTAACTAAATAAAAGTTAACTTGATTTTTACTCAATATATTACTCATTATAGTTTATAATATCACCTTCATAGATAACAATTAGCATGATTGTAACGTAATTTTATTACAAGTTGTAAACATCACTAAGACTAATATATATCTATTGAGCTAAATACTCTATGAGTGTCATTCTAAACAAAGGCTATAGAACCACTCTACAGTAGTATACATATTTCTGTGGGAAGATCAAAAAATAAAAATTTTCTCACTTTTTATAATTATTATAAAACCTATTTGTCGATTTATTTTATTTTATTAATTTTATTATTGTCCATTAAAACAGTTTAGAAGTAGATTTGGTTATGCAACATGTATTTAAACAAACATTACGTTACAAGTCAATGAATTAACTATAACGGGCATCATACACTAGATACAAAAATCAACAAATTAGGTGCTTTTAATCAAAGGTACTTAAATGAAAAGAATGTTATTTAATGCAACTTACCAAGAAGAACTTAGAGTTGCAACGGTTGAAGGTCAAAAATTAATAAATTTTGATATTGAAACCACCAGCAAAACCCAACGCCGTGGCAATATATACAAAGGTGTAGTTACACGGGTAGAACCATCTCTTGAAGCCTGTTTTGTCGATTACGGGACTGATAAACAAGGTTTTTTACCGTTTAAAGAAATTGACCCTTCATATTTACCTGACACAGCCCGCCATAGAGAATTTAACCGTTTAGCTGAGGGTACGCCACTAATAATCCAAGTAGAAAAAGATGAGCGTGGCAATAAAGGCGCTGCTCTTACAACTTATATTTCTTTACCGGGGCGTTATTTAGTTTTAATGCCGAATAACTCTCGTTCTGGCGGGATTTCTAGACGTATTGATGGCGATGAACGTGACGAGCTAAAGAACGTCTTGTCTGTACTAACTATGCCTGAGAGCATGAGTATAATTGCAAGAACTGCGGCTCTTGGACGTTTTCCAGAAGAATTGCAATGGGATTTAGATTATCTAGTTAAGTTGTGGGATGCAATTACAACTGCATCAGCCAACCAAAGTGGAAGCTTTCTGATTTATCAAGAAAGTAATCTAGTAGTTCGCTCAATCCGCGATCACTTTTCACCAGACACCACCGAGATTCTTATTGATACTGAAGAAGTATACGAACAAGCACGTCAATTTATCTCACATGTTATGCCTAATTTTGTATCTCGTGTTAAACTATATAATGACAATGTGCCTTTATTCTCTCGCTTTCAAATTGAACATCAAATTGAAACCGCTTATGGACGCATGGTACATTTACCATCAGGTGGATCAATCGCGATTGACCATACTGAAGCATTAACTGCAATTGATGTAAATTCAGCAAAAGCAAATAAAGGTAGTGACATTGAGGCAACAGCTTTTGCTACCAATATGGAAGCCGCAGAAGAAATAGCTCGTCAATTACGTTTACGTGATTTAGGTGGTCTTGTGGTGGTTGATTTCATTGATATGGAATCACAAAAAAACCAAAGAGAAGTAGAGAACCGCTTCAAACAACAACTAGGCTTTGACCGTGCACGAATTCAAATGGGTAAGCTATCAAAGTTTGGTTTACTAGAATTATCGCGTCAAAGGTTGCAAGCATCTCTTGAAGAGTCAACTACTATTACGTGTCCACGTTGTGATGGCGTTGGTAGCATTCGTGGTACTGAGTCAACCGCAGTACACATATTACGGATAATTCAAGAAGATATAGTAAAAAATTCAGGCTACGTTACAGCTCTTCATGTGCAACTTCCTGTCTCTGTAGCTACATACTTGCTTAATGAAAAACGTGATGATGTTGCAAAAATTGAACACCGTATGAAAATTAAAATTATTCTGATACCAAATGTTCATCTTGAAACTCCTCATTATAAAATCCGTAAGATAACTAGCGATGGAAACGATGTGCTTAGTAATAAGATGAGTTATAATTTGGTTGAAACTCCAGATGATAGCCTACAATATCAAACCAACCAAAACAAAGCTGCTAGCTCTCTTAATAATAATGCAGTTGTGAAGAACATAATTGCTGCAAAACCGGCTCCAGTTATAAATAAAAAAGCAGCTTTGAAAAAAATGTTAGTTAAATTTATGGATATTTTTAAGCCACGCACTGGAAATCCTAAAGTAGCTGCTGATAAAGGAGTTAATAATAAACAACCATCTCCAATAACAAGACATAACAAGGCGCGTCCGGTTGGTGTAAACCGTAGTAATAACAAAATACAAACGGTTAGACAAAACAACAAAAATAGTAATGCAGCTATTGAGAAAAACGATAATGTTGTAGCAAGTAAGCCTAAAGGTAAATATGATAATATCGTAGAGCAGGGCAAGAGTTTTGTTGCTAAAAATGACAATACAGCAACCTCAAGACCTGCTAATAAATACGATAATGTTATTCCAAATAAAATAAAAGCTGATATTTCCCCAAAACCCGATACCGCTAAAGCTGTTACTAATACGAGTAATGTGATTAATCAGGCTTGGCAGCCAACACCTGAGGTTACTCCTGAAGTTGCAGTAGCGGTTAAAGCACCACAAATTATTCCAGCAGCACCAAAACCAGTGGTTGCTGAGAAAATTGTTAAAGAAGAAGTATTAGTAATTGAGACCAAACCAACTCCAGTGCGGATTAACACCATAACAGATCCAATTGATCTTAGTGGTTTTGAGCTTGTTGCAACAGACTCTTCAAAAATAGCGATAACTCACATTGAAGAAGAAGTTAACGTAAAACGTTATAATGACATAGAAAAAATAGAGGCTGTTATAGCAAATAATATTGAGTATGAATTAGTCGAAACTAAAGTTTAGGAAATATTAGTATGGCTCACTACCGGATTGAATCAGATAGCATGGGCAAAATAGAGGTTCCTGGTAACCATTACTGGGGAGCTCAAACGGAGCGTTCCTTACACCATTTTGCAATTGGCAAAGAGCTTATTCCATTACCGGTAGTTCATTCATTAGCTATTCTAAAAAAAGCGGCAGCAATTACTAATCAAGAACTTCATATGCTTGATGAAATGCGTGCTAATTTAATCATCAAAGCAGCAGATGAAGTAATATCTGGCAAACTGGATACTGAGTTTCCACTTCATGTATGGATGACAGGTAGCGGCACCCAATCCAATATGAATGTCAATGAAGTAATCTCTAACCGTGCTATTGAGCTATCTGGCGGAGAAATGGGAAGCAAAGCTCCTATTCACCCCAACGATCATGTCAATATGTCACAATCTTCAAATGATACATTTCCAACTGCAATGTGTATGGCAACTGCTATTGAAATTAATAAGCTTTTATTACCTACATTAGCTAATTTTTCTAGTAGTTTATGGGAAAAAGCCAAGTCTTGGGATAATATAGTCAAAATTGGGCGCACTCATATGCAAGATGCTGTCCCAATGACATTAGGTCAAGAGTTTTCAGGTTATGCACATTTAATTGATGATAATATCACGCGGATAAAGTATGCCCTTAATGATGTATATCAATTAGCGGTAGGTGGTACTGCTATTGGAACTGGTATCAATACCCATAAAGACTTTGCAGTTACAATTGCAAAACATATTAGTAGACTTACCGATCTACCATTTGTAACGGCTCCAAATAAATTTGCAGCTCAAGGTTCGCATGACCCATTAGTTGCTATTAGTGGAGCATTAAAAACTTTAGCCAATACCTTATATAAGATTGCTAATGATATTCGTATTTTAAGTTGTGGCCCTCGTGCTGGAATCCATGAACTAATCCTCCCTGAAAATGAACCAGGATCATCAATTATGCCAGGCAAGGTAAATCCAACTCAATGTGAGGCTTTAGCTATGGTTGCAGTACAAGTAATTGCTAATGATGTTGCTATAACTTTAGGCGGTGCTGGTGGATATTTAGAAATGAATGTTTATAAGCCTGTAATAATTTACAATTTACTCCAATCGATTGATTTAATCAATGACTCTTGCAATTCATTCCGTGAGTTCTTGTTAGAAGGTATGGAACCCAATCTTAAGAAAATAGATGCTTTGATGAATAATTCATTAATGTTAGTAACCGCTCTTAGCCCCACTATTGGCTATGACAACGCTTCCCAAATGGCGCACTATGCCCATGAGCATGATTGCTCTTTAAGCGAAGCTAATAAAGCACTTAGATTTCTATCAGATGAGGAATTTAAAGTCTTAATCAACCCCTACAAAATGGCCTACCCCCATAATTAAAGGGCAAAAGGACATGGATCCTCGATTCACATTTAAACAGCAGAATCCGTATGTCGAGGATGACGGAAGAAAAACGTCATCCCAAACACAAATATTTTGCTGTTCGTATAGAATTTGGGATCCATACCCTAAGTCTTACCCAATAAAGTGATTATGCAGTAATTCCAAAGCCCTATTAATATCTCGAGACAGTATCACCATACTCACATTAATATTACTTCCACTATACGATATCATATGTACTTTAATATTTGCAGATTCCAAAATAGTAAATATATCATTCATTAAATTTGGGGTATCCATAATATGCCCACCAACAAGTGATAAACTACCATAATCTTCTGTATAAGTTACTAGGCCAATTTTACTAATTTGCTTCAAGGCATCATTGATATTTTCTTTATTATCAAGGGTAATAGAAATACTAACTTCTGATACGCTAATGAGGCTGATAGAAATACTGAAACGTGCAAAGATATCAAACGCTTTTTTAAGAAAACCTTTACCAAAAAGCATTTCATTAGATTTAATGGTAATTAATGGAACTGAGTTTTTGGTGGTAATTGCTTTAACACGGCGTTTCTTCTCATCCACAAAGTCAACTATAGTCGTACCAATACCGTTTGGGTTAAAAGTATTTAATACTTTAACTGGAATTTTGGCAAGAATAGCCGGCTTGATTGTTCGTGGGTGCAATACTTTAGCTCCCAAATTTGCTAATTCTGAAGCTTCTTCATATGCTAAAAGAGGTAAAAGTTTAGCTGTTTTAATTACCCTTGGATCGGTAGAATAAACACCATCTACATCCGTCCAGATTTGAATCTCAGTAGCTTCAAGAGCAAACCCTAAGATTGAAGCACTATAATCTGAGCCACCACGACCAAGTGTCGTTATTTCTCCATCTTTTGTAGCACCAACAAATCCGGTAACTACTGGTACAATATTTTGTTTAATCAGTGGTAATATTACAAAGCGGGTATTTTTCTTGGTTGGAGCAGGTAGATAATCAGCCGATCCAAATTTCTTGTTAGTGGTAATACAAGTACTTGATAGTACTTGTCTTGTATCAATTTTAGTAATATTACGAATAATTGCAGCTATTAGAAATGATGACATTTTCTCACCACAAAAGACAATCTCATCTTTTAGTGCTAATGGCACTAAGCTATTACCATTACCAAAGAATTCAGTCAGTTTATTATTAACATCACTTAAACACCGCTTTACGTATTTTAAAACTAACTCTAAATCATTGCCACTTAGAAACGCGGTAGCTAAACTCTCATGTTTATTATATATATTATCAAAGACGGCTTCCACAAAATTGTCTTTAGTGCATATTGCAACCAAATTATCGGTAACTTTACTTAATGCTGATACAACAACCACAGGCTTTTTATGTAGGTTGGTCTCAACCAAATTACAAATTACCTCAACACTCTGTTTTGAGCTAACTGAGGTTCCACCAAATTTCATAACCAGCATAAACGTACGTCCATATTAATAATATATCCCTCAATTCTATCATAAGAGAATGCCTCCCAACAGACTATTACAAGGCGACAACGTAAGGAATAGTTATGATTGCTATTTATTTAGATAGGCTTGTAGAAGTTAAAAAGCATTACTTAGTTCACGTGCTTTGTTATAACAAGCTATTTCAGCTTCTCT
>CANMQR010000043.1 GCA_947499925.1 Neisseriaceae bacterium | reverse complement strand
GGTTGATGAATTGGTTTATTTTTATATGCAACACTTTGTAGTGGCAGTCCGATTTTATAATCACTAAAATTACCTTCCATAACTCCAAATTGACCAACTATATTATGAATAGCTTTATTACCTGCTCCATATATACTAGTATCAGTAGTTGAAAAATAATATTGACTATTAATCCAGTGCCCAACTAATACTGGGGCATTAAAGATAAAGTTTAGTGTTTCTCCATCCTTATCGTATTCTGGTTCATAAGAATGTAAAAATGTTCTTCGGTCTAAATTTAGATTATTGGTTAATTTTCTAGGGCCAATGATGAAGGCAGCATTATTTGCTAATGCCATCTCAGGGACTAGCTCTGCCCAATTTGATTTGCGTTCATGAACATTAGTAGTTCCAGATAATTCCGCCAGTCTTTCAATTCTCAACAATTTACCAGCTTCAATGATGTCTTTAGTTGCCTTAGTAAATAATTTTAATTGTGTTTCATTCATGGTTTCAAGATTGTAGTAGCTAAATTCATCAGTAGTCGTATTATGTGAGGAACTTACAAAGAATGTAGATTCTGGGATTAGAATATCATATTTATTTTTTATGATTTCTCTAACATTATTATCATTTAACGCTTGACAAAAAGCTATGGCATTAGGTATTCCACCATTACCACCACATGCTCCACAATCTAGGCTTGATTGGAAGGGGTTGTTCTCACTTTGTGAGATATGCCCACTAATAATTACAAACGGCGCAAAATTATCTTTTAAGCCAATAGCATTTAGTACAAAATTGGCTTTTTCAGCTAAGCTATCAGTGGTAAATCCTCCTGAAGGATTAAAGACATTCAAGGTTTTATTTGAATACATTTCTTCAACTGGGGCTTTAAATATTTTATTTACTTTATTTGGAAGTAGCGTTTTACCAAGAAGCCCCATACTAAACCATGAGCCAATAATATCAAACAAAATTAAGGGAGCAAAAACGCCGCTTTTGGCTTTATTGAATATGGATGATATGGCGTTTGTGAGTTTTTTTAATGGTAATTGTGGTTGTTGTTCATTAACTAAAGTTATATCTGGAGTAACAATTGCGGGGCATTGGAATGAGCATGCCCCACTTTCTTGATCAAATAATTTAAACCCAACTCCAAAAAACCCAGCAAAGCCAAAGGTCTCATAATTTCCTAAAAACTCTAATTTGCGTCTTATACCTTCTGATCTAGTATCTATGCAAAATACAAATTGTGCTTGTGGTTGCGTTTTTGGTTTGTATTGTAATATTAAAGAATTAATTTTATTCATTAATTGGTTTTGGTAGTTTAATTCCAAAGCTCTTTGCCATATTAGACTAATAGTATAACGATTTAATAATTTTAGAATTTCAGTATTATCTATATGGTTTTTTAAAGTGTCAGTAATTGCACTATCACACGATTGATCCAAATTTACGTGTATGGTAAAATTTAATTTACGTTGAAGTTTTAGTGCATACTCTAAATTTAACCACATCGCAAGCACATCTTCTATTGTTGCGCTTCGTTTAATATATGGATTATCTGGGCGTTCTTCTAGCCATTTAATAATACTACACCATCCAAGAACTTGAAATAGGATTTCAGTTAGATATTGTTCATTATATTTCGCTGGGACTTCTAATTTGCCTAATAAAAACTCTATCGCTTTTATGCTATCATTTGGGGATTCATTAATAGATTGGCAAATGTATTTATTTTCTACTATAGAGTATTCTCTAAAAGCTAAATAAAGCCCCTCGTTTTTTAATGGCATATCCCATTTTGCTTGTCCTAAATCTAAGAAGTCAGCCAAAAATTTGATAATTTTAACTTTGATATTTTCGTTTTCGATAAAGTTTTTATCTTTTGCAATTTGTTTAGAATATAAAATAGTACTTTTTTGATTAGACTTATTAAAAGCAGCTTCTAAACTAGTTTGTATTTCTGGTACAACTAGAGCATTAGCTAATGCATTTTTATGTTTTGTATCTTTATTTTTATCAGATAAAAATTCATTTGTAGCCGCTTCTAGATTATTTAGAGTAATTTCCCCCTTCATATAGTATCGGTGGTACTCATTTATTGACATAGAACCATTAATATCTATGTAACGACCTAGCTCAGATAAGCATTTATCTAGAGGTTCGTCAATTTTATTAAATAGTGGATTAGTAGCAATAAAGCTTTGTAATGGCCAGTATGACGGCGCATATTTTTTTACCTTTGATAAAGTTTCTAAAATCATGGCTTTCTCCTTAAATTAAGCTAGTTTATTTAAAATCCAACTTGGGTATATTCCGTTAAATATATTTGCAATAATACAAAATATTATAAAGGTATGTTCAATTAATGATAGCTTTCGATGTGAATTGAAGAAGCTAGATTCTTTGGTAAACACATGTTCTTGTAAGGCATGTAGGATTGCTATTGCAAGCATAATAAATCCAATTGCGGCAATAAAAACTAGAACCAAATTTTCACGAACTAAGCTGTACATAATATTAATTTCGCTAACAAAGCTTGCAGTTCCTGGTAGTCCTATCCATAAAAATAATAATACTGTAAAATACATACCGCTAATTGCAAGTGAGTTAGATCTAATAATCTGAATATTAGATTTTTGTTGTTGAGATCGCAAAATTAATTCGATACCAGCAAAGATAAATATTGAATTAATAATTTGAAATAATGCCATATTGGTCGTAATAGCAGCAACAGAAAATAATCCCATATTTACTAGATTAATTTGAGCTATTAATATTAAAGTATTTAGCATTCTTATATTAAGAGCTCGATTTGCTGAAGCCATTAATAAAATAAATACTAGTTGATTTAGTACAATTATTAGTATCTGTGAACCATGTGAGAGTTCTGTAGTTCCAACGTAACAACAAACTAAAGCCCCAATAGTTATAATCAGTAGTATTAATTTTCCTAAATTGCCAGAAAACAACATTTTATTTAGTAAGTCGCCGCTTATACGATATGGGCCAAGTAGAAAATTTCGATAAAACTCTTCTACAAATAGTTTATTTCGACTTAAATGATAAAAATATATACTAACATTATGAGGTATTTTAGCTATATATATTGGGCTTAACCATATCATACCTTGGATGGTAAAGACTAGAAAGGCAATGATTAGCTTAAACTGATCAATTTTAGTTGTATCATTAGTAATATTAGAATTAATTACATGATCTAGTAGATGGCTAAAAAATCCATAGGCAAAAAATATTCCTATTATACAAATTAAGAATATGATCTTACTAAATAGGAGTTCTTTTAGTTTTATAATTTCACTAATTATTTGAGAAATAGTGATTGAAATAAAAATAGCTGAGATCAAATGGGCATTAGAAAGCGCATTAGTATTTGCTGCGTATTGATAATATAGGATAAACAGTAGTAATGAAATTGATATAGAAGCTAATCCATATATTAATTCTGGTTTTTTATTCTCACGACTAGTTAATTTTAAATTGTTTCCTGCGTTTAAAAATAAAAACGCTTTAAAAAATCCGTGGGCAATTAAGTGAAATACAGCAGCGGTATATAATCCAATACTACATTGAACAATCATAAAACCCATTTGTCCCATTGTTGAGTAGGCTAGTTGTTTTTTTACATCACTTTGAGACAGCGTAAAGAACGCAGCCGTTAAGACAGTTAACATTCCGGTACAAAAAATAAAATTGCTTGCTAAATCGCTTAAATTTATCATTCCACTAATACGAGCTAATAAAAACCCTCCAGAGTTTATAACGCCAGCGTGCATTATCGCGGATACTGGAGTTGGGGCTTGCATAGTATCTGGTAACCATATATGAAAGGGGAATTGAGCAGATTTGGTCATGACTGCGATAAAGATTAGACATACTATTAAAGTGTTTAAACTAAAGGTTGAATTAAATAAAGTTACGTTAATATCATTGCTAATATTGATAAGATTAAAATCAGAGTTCCCAAAATAAACATAACAAAGTGTAACTGCACTTAGAAAACTTAAATCACCAATTCTGTTTATTATAAATTTCTTTTTTGCTGATTTATTAGCATTACTATCATAGTGATAGTGATTTAGTAGAATATATAGAGATAAACCTACAAATTGCCAGCCAATAAACGCTGTTAGCATATTGCCGCTAATAACTAAAAATGATACGGCTGCAGTTAACACTGATAATTGCGCCATGAATCTACCTTGAGTAGCATCAGATGCTAGGTAGTTAGTTGCATAGCGATGCATTATGAAACTAATAAAATTGATTAGTAAAAGCATCACAATACTTAAATTATCGATTTGGAGTTTTATAGTTAGAACAAAATTATTTAGTGAGAAAAATGGTAGTTCATAGTATTGAGTTTGATTATTTAGTTCACCGATTAATATTATGGACATACAAAGTGAAATCAGAATAAACATATTAGTAAGTAGGTTGGTATTTTCACCACGAAAATGGTAAATTAGAGTTAAAATCCCTCCAACAAAAGGAATTATTGGCATTAAAAAAAATAAGCTCATTTTATTCTCCTGGTTTTTTGTTTATAGATTTGTTCCATTCATGACTAATGTTCTTAGATATTGTATTAACTACATTATTAAAAATAATACTGTCTTCTGGAGCAACGCCATTAAAGCAAATTGACATTATTCTATTTTTTTCAGCAATTATTTCATGGTAGACTTTTTGGCATTTATCCAGAGCATATAAATGCCAAAGTCTTTTATCAGCATCATCTTGTTGTTTCTTGATATATTTGGCATCGATTAATTTTTGAATTGCACGGGTAATTGTGGTTTTATCCATCTTTAGTTCATATGATAGATCGCTTAAACTGATTCCTGGGTTTTCATATATACGGGTTAGAAAAATAAATTGCCCTCTTTGAAGATCGTAATATTTGAATTTTGATTCATAAAGAGTATGTATTTCTCTGACAAGGGTATCGATGTCCCTTAGAGCTGTACTAGTTAGTTGATTTTGCATAATGTTATACTTTATAATAGTTGCAATTGCAACCATTAGTATAACACGAAATAGTTGTAATTGCAACCATCTTGCTTTTACATGAAAATTGTTGGCTTGATAAATATTGTTTTAGACTATTACTTCCAGGCTCCGAGTTTCCAGTGGAGGCGACATACTGATGTATAGCGAGTATCAATCGCTTTTAGAGAATCGTCATCTACGACAACGCTCTCTCCTTCTTTGACAGCGACCCCATTTTTTATTAGCATATTATAAGTTGCTTTGTGTCCGCAGTGGCAGATGGTTTTTAGTTCTTCCAAAGTGTCGGCTATTGCTAGTAGTTTTGCAGCGGAAGCAAATGGTTCACCTCGGTAGTCACTTCTAAGTCCATAGCATATTACAGGGACTTTGAGATAGTCAACAACATCAGATAACTGATCGATTTGTTCTACACTAAAGAAATGGATTTCATCAATTAAAACACAGGCTATTTTAGTTACACTTACTTTTTCTTTGATTAAATCAAATAGATTATCGTCTATACGTGTAGAAAAAGCATCACAATTAAGCCCAATACGAGATTTGATATTATTCATACCAGCACGTTTATCAATAGAAGATGTATAAACTAGCACTTCTTGACCACGATCTTTGTAGTTATAGGCAACCTTTATAAGGTCTAGAGTTTTTCCAGCATCCATTGCAGAATATCGAAAATATAATTTAGCCATGATTATTTGTATTCTATAGATTGAGTCAAAAGTTGGATTTTATTATCTAGATCAAGAAATGCACTATCAATACATTCTGTTTGTAATGATACTAATCCCAAATAATCGCGCTCACGGCGGGTGTAATCAACAATAACACCAATTTCTTGATTGTCAAATAGTGGACTCACCACCTTTTGGCCAATTGATGGTTCATTATCACAAATAAAGCGGTACATTCTTCTTTTTACTTTACCTAGGTAGTGAGTACGAGCTACAATCTCTTGACCAGTATAACAGCCTTTTTTGAAATTTACTCCATTAAATAAATCATAATTAACTTGCTGTGGAGTAAACTCTTCCTGAGTGCTTAAATATATCAACGGAATTCCATGATTAATTAAAGTTTTTTTCCATAG
>CANMQR010000042.1 GCA_947499925.1 Neisseriaceae bacterium | reverse complement strand
TAAGCTAAAAGAAGGTTTTGCTCAAACTAATCAGACATTTAATAATGTACTAGTTCGTCTAACCAAAATAGACGAAGCGCAGAAGAAAATTGATGAATTATCCGGGGAGATAATTTCACTTCAAGATATCTTAACAGATAAAAAGACTCGCGGAATATTTGGAGAGGTTCAGTTAAACCAGATACTGATAGCAGCTTTTGGTGAAAGTAATAATAAACTCTATGATACACAGCATAAGCTTAGCAATGGTACTATCGCTGATGCGGTATTACTAGCTCCAGAGCCACTTGGCATGATTGCGATAGATTCCAAATTCCCTCTTGAGAATTATAGGCGCATGATTGATACTACTATATCACAAGAAATGCGGCTTCAGCATGAAAAGGATTTTGAAGCCAATATCAAAAAGCATATTGATGATATTGCTAATAAATACATTATTGCGAATGAAACGAGTAAACAAGCGGTTATGTTTATACCAGCTGAGGCTATTTTTGCTCAAATTCATGCTTATCATGACAAACTACTTGACTATGCCCAAAAAAGACAGGTGTGGTTAGCATCTCCCACAACTCTAATAGCAATGCTAACAACAATACAAGTAGTTGTTAAAAATATGGAACAATCCAAACATGCTAAGGTCATTCAAGAGAATTTACACTTACTTAGTGAAGAGTTTAATCGCTATAAAATAAGATGGGATAATCTAGCTAAACATATAGATACCGTATCAAAAGATGTCAAAGATATTCATACTACGACAGCTAAAATTGGAAATAAATTTGATAGTATTGCCAAAGTTGAACTAGCAGAAATTACCGATAATAGCGTATCCTAAGTATATCCACTCATATACAACACTGTGTTTTGTGTTAAAATGTATACCTTGTTATATGATTTATATACAGGATTATTAATAAAAAGGTATAGTTACATGTGGTTTTGGTATGCAATAAGTGCTTCAGTGCTTTGGGGGTTAAATTATGTTGGGAGTCAGTATTTACTTAAATATTTAACTTCTTTTGAGATAATATTTTTAGAATCACTTTTATTAGTAGTGGTTCTTTTTATATGGTTTTATTTTAACCATGAAGTAAAAGGTATTTTTATAAAATTAAATAACTTAAAATTACTAGCAATATTTTTAACCTGTGCCACAATTTATGTTCTTGCGGTTATCTGTATTTTTAAAAGTATCACCTTAAGTAACGCAAGTTATGCTGCAATTATAGAAGCATGTTATCCTATCTTTACCATGATTTTTGCTTATTTAATCTTAGGTGAAGTACAATTTACACTAACTTCATTAATCGGATGTGGTTTTATTCTAGCGGGTTTAGTTATTATAAATGTCCGTTAGGATTAGTCTTTTATAAATCTCGTAGCTTAATCTAAGTCAATAAAGAATCTTGGCATTTATCTATAAATTGATTAAATTTGGTTTGTGCCAGTTTTAGTTGTTCTAATTCATTAATATACTTATTAGCAATATCTTTTTGTTTATTTAATGGTAATATACTCAAATTCAGGTTTTTTAAGTCATTTATACTAACTGATTTTAACGTAGTACCTTTTTCTATACTAGCTAGAAGCGACTTACCATTTTTACTGCTAAGCAATAGATATAAATATATTGGATTTATTAAGCTTTTATCAGGGCGTAATACCAGTAGATTAATATTTGCTAGATAATAGTCGCTTCCTTCAGGAATTAGTACCGCTCTATTAGACGTAGCTCTAGATAGCATTACAATATCACCTGGATATACTGCATAATTAGTCTCATGTTCTTTATATAGTTTTTCTGGTATAGGGGTTAGATACTTATTATTTAACCCATTCTCAGTTAAAGCACTATGATTTAGCATGTAATAGCCGTCATTTGGAAGAGCCTTACTTATTTCATTATTATATACGCCAGGGCCACGGAAGATTTTGGTACACACAGTTTTTAGCATATAAGTATTTAGGTTTTTGTGACTACTGTGATTATCAAAATTAAGGCATACATTGGGGTCTAGGCTATAATTCAGATTTTTTATATTATCTACACTTACCATTCCTGATGCATTTTTGATAGATATTTGATCTTTTAATACTTGAATTATTCTAACTGTGGTTAGATTATCAAGGCGATGTTTTAGTCCACCAGCAGTATAAAAAGCTTCACCAAGCATAAATATATGAGTTTTGTTGGTTGGGTTATACGATAAGCATATTAATACCCATGGGTCAACTCTACTAGTTTTTATAAATGTTATCGTTTCAACTAAACCACTATCACTTAAAAACTGCCGCAGATCATGTAATTGATTTGTTTGCCAACTCTTATAGCGTATTGTAAAAAATACTTTGCCATCTTTTTTGATTAACTTTAGCGCTAGAATTATATGTGCTATATATAAGTCAGAATCTGGGATCTTGATTGATAGCTGTTCTAGTGTGAGAGTGGATTTTAAATGTGCAATATCTAGTGCTAGTTTAGTTGCTATATTGATAAGTTTATCAGGCTTATTTACTCGAGTTTGTCGATTGGCACTAATGAAACAATAATCTTGGGTGTTAGATGCTGGAAGTACACAATTAATAATATCATTTAATTGAACTTCATCATGCAGGCGATCAAGAATGATTTTACTTAGAATCGCCTCTCGAAAACGATGATTATCCAGATGAAAACTATTAAATTGAATATGACGATTATTTTGTAAGTAGGTTAGAATTCTAAAACCAAATGTAGTGATTTTTAGGTTTTTATCTTTAGGAATAATCGATTTTAATATATTATCAGTCTCAGTTCCAAGTAAGATATTTAGGTCTTCAACAACGCTAAGAAGTTCATTGACATTTTTACTTTTTATATTATTGGCATAAGCGATAATAAGACTAATCTCTTCATCAGTGAATTTATCTATATTGTGAATGGCGTCTAAACAATTGTTTAGTAAATTTGTATAAACCACATCCACTGCAATGGTATTTATATATTCAATTAATAACGATTTTTTATCGTCATCAGTGATTAATTTGCTCCAGCTGATATTCGGATATTTGGGAGTGTTTGAGTGTAGCAGGTGACGTAGTAAAGTGCAACTACTTAATACACAGCTTCCAAACTCATGTTCGTAGATTTGACCGCGATTAATCCAAGATTGGTTGAGGTTTTGGTGCATTTTGTTTAGTTGCATGTATTATTTATTCCTAATGTTTAATTTATACTGCTATACCGGTAGCTATAGTAACACCTAGATGTTTGGCAACAGTTTGCCCTATATCAGCGTAAGTATCACGAATTCCGATATCATGACTAATACCAGAATTATACATTATAAATGGAATATGTTCTCGTGTATGATCAGACCCCCTCCAGGTAGGGTCACAGCCATGATCAGCTGTTAGTATCAAGATATCATCACTAGTTAGACTATTGATAATCCCAGGTATACGCGTGTCCAGATACTCCAGAGCTTCTTTATAACCCTTGGTATCGCGTCTATGCCCATATAGCATATCAAAATCAACTAGATTGGTCATAATAAATGTCGGCTTATCTTTGTATTCTTTGATAGCATCAATACTTTTATCAATCAAATCACTTAAGCCATTGGCCATAATCTCAATCTGGGTACCTTGATGGGCATAAATATCCCCAATTTTACCAATAGCAATCGTTTCAATATTATTCTCACAGCACACATCAAAAAGAGTTTTATTATTAGGCAGTAATGAATAATCATGGCGATTGCCAGTTCTAGCATAATTTGAAGCATCAGTTCCTTTAAAAGGACGAGCTATAACTCTTGCAATATTATATGGTTCAAGCTCTTCACGAACTATTTTACATAAATTGTATAAATTATCTAGCCCAAATGTTTCTTCATGACAGGCTATTTGAAATACTGAGTCAGCGGAGGTATAAAAAATCGGCTTTCCAGTTTTGATATGTTCCTCTCCAAGATCACGGATAATATCCGTACCTGAGGCATGGCAATTACCTAAATATCCTGGTATGCCACTTCTTTTTACTATTTTATCAAGTAATTCTTGTGGAAATTTTTCTTTAAAATATCCCCATTCAAACAAAACAGGGGATCCAGCAATCTCCCAATGCCCACTGGTAGTGTCTTTTCCAGAGCTAATCTCTTTACAAGCACCATATAATCCATTGGTACTATAATCACGCTTGTCGCAATGAAGTTGTTTATTATTAACTCGTGAATAAGCCATTCCAAGCCCTAGCTTGAGCAAGTTTGGAATTTTGAAGCTTAAATTATTTAGATGACAATATTCATCAATATGACCAAGTGTATTAGAACCAACATCTCCAAACTTATCAGCATCAGGTAATGCTCCTATACCAAAAGAATCTAAGACTAAAATTATTGCTCGTTTCATTTGATCTTTCTCCCAATATGTTGCTTAATATCCAGATGCACTAGTTTTATGAGTTGTGCCATTTAGTATATTTAGTACATCATTAAGTAAGCTTGATGCTCCAAATCTGAATGTATGTGAGTTGATATAAGATTCCCCAAGGATTTTTTGTGTCAACTCCAGATATTTAGAAGCTTCTGCGACTGTTTTAACCCCACCTGCAGCCTTAAACCCACATTCCCCACCATATTGTTTGATAACTTGTAGCATTATCTCAGTTGCTTCAAGTGTCGCATTAATGGCAACTTTTCCCGTGGAGGTTTTTATAAAATCTGCTCCGTTTTCGATACTGATTATGGAAGCTTCTTCTATTAATTTTGAAGTTTTCAATTCACCAGATTCAATAATAACTTTTAGAGTTTTTTTACCACAGATTTTTTTTGCTTTTTTTATCATTTTGCCAGCTAAATTTGTCTTACCATTAATTATTTGATGATAGGGTAATACGATATCAACTTCATCACTACCACGTTCAATAGCTAACTTGGTTTCAAATAATGCTAGATCAATATCTGGCATACCATGAGGAAAATTGGTAACGGTAGCTATCTTTATGCCAGATTTCTTTAGTGGTTTTACTGCAACAGGAACAAAGTGAGAGTAGATACAAATAGCAGCTACGCGCCCAAATGGAGTAATAGCGCTTTCACATAAATTTTTGATATTTTCTTTAGTATCATTTGTATTTAGTGAAGTTAGGTCTATTAAACCTAAAATTCTTTGCGCTATTTCGGTGTTTTGTGGTTTTTTTCTAATTGTAGCCATCTATTCATCTCCCATGAAATTAAGTTCTAGTTGATCAACCTCTTCGGTATAAATTGGTGAATCTTTAGTATATTGATTAAAATATTGTAACATAAATTTAGGCATTTTGAGAATTGCTTCTTTATAATTAGATGTCAAATTAATAAATCCAGCATGTCCTCCAGTTTTAGTGCCTACAAAACGTGTGCTAGGTGATAAATCTGACTTATTTGGCCATGAGTTAACTGGTATCATAGGGTCATTCTCTGCTTGGAGTATTAAAGTTGGAGTTGTGATACTTTTAAGGAAACCACGACAGCTAGTTTGTTGATAATAATCTTTAGAGTCTTTAAAGCCATAAATTTGGCAGATATATGTATTGTTAAATTCATCCAAAGTATCAATTTTATGATCTGCAATTTCAATGTTTTCAAATTGTTTGGCATAATCCTTCATTTTAGGTAGTAATGTTTGTAAGAATGTTTTGACATAAACATGCTTATTAAAGCCTTGATCAAGAATTCGAACTGTTTCATCCAAATCAAACGGTACTGAAATTGCCATTGCAGCGGTTATTAATGTTTGAGATGGATTTTCACCTAGAAATTTAAGTAGTGCATTACCACCAAGCGATACTCCTACCGCAAAAATCTCTCGATTGCTGATCTTTTTAATTTGTTCCAATACCCATATCATATCATCAAAATCACCGGCATGATAAAATTTGGGTTGAGTATTTAATTCTTCAGAACAACCTCTAAAATGGGGCACAACACCACGCCACCCAATTTCTTCTAAATAAAACATAATTCTTTTAGCATAGTGGCTTTTGGAGTTGCCCTCAGTTCCATGAAATAGAACAACAATAGGACTATCTACAAGATCTTTATTTATCCAGTCCAAATCAATGAAATCATTATCAGGAGTTATTAGTCGCTCACGCATATATTGTGGTTTTATATTCTGAGTTAGATAAATTGGGATAATAGTATTTAAATGACTAT
>CANMQR010000041.1 GCA_947499925.1 Neisseriaceae bacterium | reverse complement strand
TTGTTTATAGTTATTGGGGGAGTTTCATTATTTCTTGCTCGAAAATTACAAATAAAGGTGATTCGTGAAGTTACAGAAGTATGATTATTAGTGCAATATGTTACAATTATGTTAGAAAAATTATAAGGGAATAAAATGGAAAATATGACTGATGGCTTATCACGCTGGTTTTATTTAGGCATTGCTGGGATTTTACTGGGAATGTTTTTTATATATCGTGCAAATGGTCAAAACAAAAGTAAGGCCATGGAAAATGGTTATTTTATTTTGGTTTTAGGTTTGGTTGGTATTATTTCTGAATGGACTGATTTTGCTACAGTATTACTTTTTTTAGTTATTTTAAGTGGCTTGATATTATTGGTTGAAAAGTTATATTGGGCGAAAATACGGCCACATGATAAGGCTAGAGCTCATTATATACATTATGCACGTGAGTTTTTCCCGGTTGTTTTAGGGGTTTTTGTATTACGAGCTTTCTTATTTGAGGCTTATCAGATTCCTAGTTCTTCAATGCGTCCTGATTTAACTGTTGGGGATTTTATTCTAGTTAATAAATTCACTCTAGGGATACGTGAGCCACTTACGAATAAAGTGATCATTAAAGTAAATGATGTGAAGCGTGGTGATGTTGTGGTATTTAAAGATCCACTAGTACGCAATCGTGATTTGATTAAACGTGTAGTTGGTATTGGTGGCGATAAAATTGAGTACTATAATAAAAAACTTACAATCAACGGCACACCATTAGATTATACTGAAGCTGGCACTTACACTTATACTGAGAATATTCCGCCTGAAGGTGATATTGAAATTAATAACCAAAAATTTGTAGAAAACCTAACAGGAGTTAAGCACTCTGTAATTACTTGGGATAAAGTACCAGCAGTCTTCGGTTCGGAAGTGCAAACTTTCCCAAATAGTCAGAACTGTCAATATAGAGGAAATGAAGGCTTTACTTGTGTAGTACCAAGTGGTCAGTATTTCATGATGGGGGATAACCGCGATAATAGTCTAGATAGCCGTTATTGGGGCTTTGTAACTGATGATGCAATTCTTGGTAGGGCTATTTATGTATGGTTAAACTTACATGATCTAAAACGTGTAGGTCTTAAAATTTAAATATATGCACCTAGAGCAATTACAGCAAAAATTAGGCTATGTTTTTAAAAATAGTTCCTTACTAAAACAAGCCTTAACACATAAAAGTTTTGGGCGTGATAACTATGAACGGCTTGAGTTTGTAGGCGATGGTATACTTGATTATGTAATTGCCTTTAATTTGTTTCAGAAGTATCAACATTTACCTGAGGGTGAGTTATCCAAGATGCGTTCAGCCTTAGTTAACCAAGATACTCTAAAGGAGTTGGCTATTGGACTTGATATTGGTAAGCATTTATTCCTAGGTGATGGTGAAGAGAAATCAGAAGGGCGCACCAGAGCGTCAATCTTAGCTGATTCGATTGAGGCTATTATTGCTGCTATTAGTCTTGATTCATCATTTAATGAAGCGAAGTTATTTATTGAACGGTTATACATAGATAAATTTGGACATGCTGCGGTATTGGTGCTTAAAGATAGTAAATCTTTGTTACAAGAACTACTACAGTCGCGTCAGATTGAAGTGCCAAAATATAATGTACTTAGTGCAACAGGCCCTGAACACGATAGCGTTTTTAATGTTGAGTGTGCAATTGATGCTTTAGGTTTAAAGGTACTTGGAATTGGTAAGACCAAAAAAGAAGCTAGCCAAAATGCGGCTAGCGATATGTTAAAATTATTAAAAGATACTAATAAAATTTATAAAGGTAACTAATAAGTGTCAGAAAACATTAATACTCAGTGCGGATTTGTAGCTATAGTTGGGCGGCCAAATGTTGGTAAATCAACTCTTATGAACCACCTAATTGGTCAAAAAATCAGTATTACTTCACGTAAGCCACAAACAACACAACACAAAATAAATGGTGTTTTATCTAGTGGTGAGAAGCAATTTATATTTGTAGATACCCCTGGGTTTCAAAAGCGCTATCTTAATAAGATGAATGATCTCCTTAATCTAGCGGTAGTTAATAGCCTAAGTAATGTTGATGCTGTTTTGTATGTTGTAGAAGCTGGTTTATTTAATCCAGGTGATGAGGCTGTGATAGAGCTATTACCAAAAGACGGTAATGTGATTTTGGTAGTAAATAAACAAGATAAAATGAAAGATAAAGAAGAATTAGCAAGATATATATACACTATCAGTGGTAAATTTCCATTTAAGCATGTGGTTGGTTTGTCAGCTAAACATCACACTGGGTTAGAAGAGCTGTTAGCCAAGATTGAGTTGCCAGAGGGGCCTTTCTTATATCCTGATGATCAACTAACGGATAAAAACACTAAATTCTTGGTAAGTGAGATTATTCGTGAGAAATTATTTCGTCATCTAGGTGAAGAGTTACCATACAGTATCGCAGTAATTATTGATGAATTCTCTACAAAAGAACCTAAATTAACTCGTATAAGCGCTACTATTTTGGTCGATAAAGTTAATCAAAAAGGGATAGTAATTGGTAAAAATGGAGAGAAATTAAAGCAAATTTCTACAGAAGCACGCCTTGATATTGAGCAGCTGATAAGTAATAAGGTGTTTCTACAGGTTTGGGTTAAAGTCAAAGCAGGTTTTGCTGATGAAGCAAAATTTCTTAAGCAGTTTGAGTCTTAGAGTAAAAGTAATGCTAAGTATAGTTATAAATGTAAAAAATGGAGCGCAGTATTTAGAGCGTACATTAAACGCTTTATCACGTTTTGAAGATGTAGTATTATTAGATAATCATTCAACAGACAATACAATAGCTATAGCCAAACAATTTAACAATGTTAGCATATTTGAACATGAGTTTTGTGGAATGGGTAGAGTTCGAAATCTTGCTGCTAGTTATGCTAAGAATGATTGGGTGTTTTTTGTTGATTGTGATGAAATTGTTAGTCCACAATTAACAGAGGTATTACTTTCTACTAAATTCCAAAATGGCAATCTTTATCGTATTTTACGTAAAAATTACTATGATGGATATAGAATAGATTCAAGCTCTTGGGGTAATGATTGGATTTTAAGGCTTTATAACAAAACCGAAACCAGATTTGAAGAAAATGAAGTACACGATAGTTTTGTAAAAAACAATTTGAAAGAAGCCAGGCTTCATGGTGGCTATATGTATCATTTTCCCTATGATAATGTGAACAAGCTAATCGATAAAATGCAGTTTTATAGTGGTTTGTACGCTAAGCAACATTTTAGAAACAAAAAATGTAATTTAGCTTTATTACCATTTAGAGCTTTTATGATGTTTTTTAAATGTTATATTCTAAAACGTGGCTTTATGCAAGGTTATGAAGGTTTAGCAATTAGTAGTTATAATGCTATGGGGGTATTTTCTAAGTATATTAAACTTTATGAATTAAGTTACAAAAAAACTATTGGTCTAGCTATTTATTTGAAGAATATAGATGATAATACTTTAGCTACCATTAATTATATAAATGAACAAACACTATTGCCTAATAAAGTATTATTTATTATTGAGGATAATGTCGGTTCGTCTAAATTTGATGATTTTGTGAAATTAATTAAGGATAATTTAGTTGTTCCAGGTATTATTGTGTCACATGATGGTAATATAGAAAATATAATAAAAAACAATCTATCACAAGATTTGGAGTATATCGCGTATTTGAAACAAATTGGTCTACTTAGCCAAAATAATTACTTTAAACAATGTAAAACTGCAATCTTAAAAAATAAATCAGTAATACAAACAGAGATGCATTCTCTATAAGTTATTATAGAAGCTAATAAATTTGAGCTAATAATGATATAATAATGCACGATATTTTATAAATAGTTTAATTATGCAAAAAATCTTATTTTTATGTTTGATTGGAATAATAATATTATTTCAAATGCAGTTTATGCATGGACATGGTGGCTATGTTGATGATCAAAGAGTTAAGCGTCAACTTGATAAGCAAAAGCAGATTAATGCTGATTTAAAAGAGCGTAATTCAATGATGGAAATGAAGATTGCTGGGCTAAAAGGCTCTAAAGACTCTATGGAAGCAAGAGCAAGAAATGAATTAAACTTAGTTAAACCAGGTGAGGTTCTAGTTCTTCTACCAGGGAGCGATCTAGTTCCAAACCAAGTTAAAAAATAACATTTTTCAAGAATAAGAAAATCTATGTATGCACTAGAAATTAATAATGTATCCAAATCCTATGGAACATTTAATGCCTTAAATGATATTAGTTTTAATGTCGAAAAAGGCGATTTTGTTGGACTCTTAGGGGTAAATGGAGCAGGTAAAACCTCATTAATATCATCAATTGCTGGTATAAATAGCTTTAATGGCACAATTAAAGTAATGGGGCATGATGTCATTAGTGACGTTGTTCGTGCTAAGTATAGTCTTGGTGTAGTACCACAAGAATTAGCATTTGACCCATTTCTAACAGTATATCAAACTCTTAAATTTCAATCAGGACTGTATGGAGTAACTAATAATAAAGATTGGATTGATGAAGTAGTCGAAAGAGTTTATCTGAAAGATAAAATCAATAGTAATACAAGAAGTTTATAAGGTGGGATGAAGCGTCGCTTGATGGTAGCTCAAGCATTAGTTCATAAACCCCCACTAATAATACTTGATGAACCGACAGCTGGTGTGGATGTTGAAATCAGAAAGAGTTTGTGGGAGTTTATTACCGAATTACATAATAAAGGTCATACCATACTTTTGACAACTCACTATCTTGAAGAGGTTGAGAAATTATGTAATAAAATCATTATGATTGATAAAGGTAATATTATTGCTAAAAGCACTAAAGCAGAGCTTGTAAGTCAATCAAGTAGCCTTCCAACTACGGTACAAATTGAAACTAGTAACGGTGAGTTTAGCCCTGAATTAGAGGGTAGAGTTATATTACGTGAGGGTAACGTATTTACGCTAAAATTAGATAATAGTGATCAATTACTACCAATTCTTAATTTACTCAAACTTGCGGATGTTAAGATTAACGATATTAAAATCAATCACCCATCTTTAGAAGATATTTTTATAAACTATTTACATAGGTAATATAACTTGCAACCATTTATTCAACTAATCAAAAAAGAAATTTATCGTTTTATGTCCATATGGATGCAAACAATTATTGGCCCTGTAACAACAGCAATTCTGTATCAATTGATCTTTGGAGCCCAGTTATCCAAACTCCCAACTGGTATTGCTGGAGTTAGCTATGCAACATACTTAATACCGGGGCTTATTATGATGCAGGTACTACTAAATTCCTTTGGTAATGGAAGTAGTAGTTTGATTCAGTCCAAATATACTGGTAATATTATTTTTGTCCTAATGGCACCTATTTCACCATTTTTGATTTATTGTGCTTATTTGGTATCAAGTATTGTACGAGGTATTATCGTTGGGTTTGCGGTTTTTATTGGTATTTACTGGTTTGGTGGCTGTGTTCCAAAATCAATTAGTAGTTTATTATTTTTCTTGATATTTGGTTCCTCAATTGCAGCTGGTTTGGGTTTAATTGCTGGTATAATATCTGATAAATTTGACCAATTATCAGGGTTTCAGTCTTTTATCATAGTACCTTTGATTTATTTAGCTGGTATATTTTTTAACCCGAGTAGCTTTTCAGGTTTCTGGCAGCATGTAGCGTATCTTAACCCGTTTTTATATATTATTGATGGCTTTCGCTATGGCTTTATAGCTCATTCTAGTGCTAATATTGAGTTTGGTGTGATATTTGTGTTTTGTTTAGCTATTGTGATTAATTATATTGGTTATATGCTGATAAAAAAAGGCATTAAGATTAAACATTAATTTTAGTGCATGGATCCCAGATTCACATTTAGACAGCATCTGGTTTTGGTCTGGGATGACGGGCAAGGGTAACGGAACAGCATCTGGTTTTGGTCTGGGATGACGGCTAAATTTTCGGCGTCATCCCAATTCTTCCATTGTCATCCCAGCGTAGGCTGGGATCCATGCCCTTGCACTTGTTGTATTTAAGGATAGAGAT
This sequence comes from Neisseriaceae bacterium, assembly GCA_947499925.1. Classification (GTDB taxonomy): domain Bacteria; phylum Pseudomonadota; class Gammaproteobacteria; order Burkholderiales; family UBA11063; genus Aquella. The sequence goes on along the minus strand of CANMQR010000041.1, from coordinate 162 downwards.
AATTGTTAGAAGATATTATTTATGAAGCAATAAATTCACATATTAAATGTGAGTTTTTGGACGTTACAGGTGATGGGCGACATTTTGATGCCGTTGTTGTGAGTGATGAGTTTGTAGCTAAATCACGCTTAGAACGTCATCGTATTATTTATGCAGCACTTG
>CANMQR010000040.1 GCA_947499925.1 Neisseriaceae bacterium | reverse complement strand
TACCAAATGTCTGATCACTACTTTGCTGACGCCCACCAACTAGGGGGTTATTTTGTTGCCCTCCAGTTTGTGATGGTATTTGTCCTTTAGTGCCAGTAACTGGCTGATTGCCAAATTGTTGATGACTACTTTGTTGACGTCCACCAACTAAGGGGTTATTACCATCGGTATTATCACCATAGTTATATGTTTGACCTTTAGTTCCAGTAACTGGTTGATTACCAAATTGTTGATGACTACTTTGTTGACGCCCACCAACTAGGGGGTTATTATTAGCAGTAGAATCACTATCGTCAGCAGCAAAAGCGCCAACATTTGACAATAAAAGAGCAAGCACAAGCATTTTTTTCATATAAACTTCTCCATAATTATTGATATAAAATTTATAATACATAGGTAATCATTCTAGCATAACCACAGATTCTTGCAACTATTTTTACAAAATTTTTCGAAATATAAATATATTTACCCCTCTTAAAATACGGTATAATCGAACCTTATGTGTGTAAAAGGATTGGAAGTGGGCAAGAAATGAACAAAAAATTTGGTATTGGGATGTATGTATTTCTTGCTTTAATTGCTGGATTGATTATCGGTGAGATTATAAGGCTCTGCACATCAAATCAAGAGCTACTAATTAATACAGCTGAATTTCTAAATACCATATCCGGTCTTTTTATGCGTCTAATCAAAATGATTATCGCACCTCTAGTGTTTACAACTTTAGTTGTTGGTATTTCCAAACTAAGTGACGCTAGTAGTCTCGGGCGCTTATTTCTAAAATCAATTATTGTATTTATTATCGGTACATTTATTGCAGTTATCATTGGATATACAATTGCTGAAATATTTAAGCCTGGGGTAGCTTTAGCGGGAATGATTAATAGTACCACATCAGGTACGCATGATATCGCCAACGGAATAAATCTCAAATCTTTTCTTAACGAAATTGTCCCTTCAGCAATTATGGATAGCTTTGCCAAAAACCAAATTATCCATATCGTCGTTTTCTCAATATTCTTAGGGATTGCTGGTGTATCTCTTGGGAAATCAGTTGAACCATTATTTAATATATTTGAAATGTTTGGAAAACTGATTTTTAAAGTAACTGATTATGTAATGCGTCTTGCTCCTATAGCAGTTTTTTGTTCAGTATGTGCTATGATAGTACAAAATGGGTTTGGAGTATTATCTTCATACGCAATATACCTACTTGAGTTCTACTTAGCCCTTGCTATACTTTGGGCTGTTTTATTAGTTATTGGCTATATAATACTTAAAAAAGATCTATTTCGCCTAATAAAAACTATCGCCGATAGCTTGGGTATTGCTTTTTCTACAACCTCCTCCGAATCTGTACTTCCGCGAGTGCTTGAAGAGCTAAAAGAATTTGGCGCTCATTCTGAGACTGTAGGTTTTGTTATTCCTTTAGGTTATTCTTTTAATCTTATTGGGTCTATAATCAACTGCGTTTTTGCGCTAATGTTTATTATTCAATTACATGGTTATCACTTCACCAATTCCCAAACCGCAATAATGATTTTAACCCTAATGATTACCTCTAAAGGAATTGCTGGAGTATCAAGAGCATCTCTAGTAATAATCGCAGCAACCCTTGCAGCTATGGGAATACCAGAAACAGCAATGTATGTTATCTTCCCAATAGCTAGTTTTACAGATATGGGATATACTGCAACAAGCGTTTTTGGTAATGCACTATCTGCAGCTATTGTGGATAAATGGGAACGCAAACGATAAATGTATTATAATACTATACTTACTAAATGTATCCTGATAATAAAATCCGGGTATTTCAAATTTATTTTTTAACGAAAGGTTTATACAATGTCTCTTATTCCTAGCGCTTTTGCAGCCGGTATATCAGCTCCTGCTCCTGGTGGTTTCAATATTATGCAATTTTTACCTATGTTGGTTATTTTTGTATTGTTCTGGTTCTTACTAATCCGCCCTCAACAAAAAAAAGCTAAAGCACATAGCCTAATGGTAGCAGAGCTACAAAAAGGTGATGAAATTCTAACTAATGGTGGAATCTTAGGACGCGTTAATAAAGTTGCTGAACAATTTGTACTATTGGAAATCGCTAACAATGTTATTATCAGCGTACAAAAAGCAACAATAGGATCTAAAGTTGAAAAAGGTACTTTAGATAAAGTACAACAATAATTAATAAGCAGTATTTAATATGACAAAATACCCTCTTTGGAAATACCTACTAATTACTCTTGCAGTAGTTATAGGACTAATATATACAATCCCTAACTTTTATAGTGAAGTGCCAGCAGTACAAATATCAAATCCACATGCGGCAAGTGCTATTGATACGGCTACACTTAGCTCTATTGAGGCTAATCTAGCTAGCAATGATCTAACCCCTAGTGGTGAAATCTTTGATGGCAAAATGTTGAAACTAAAGTTTAATGATACTGATAGTCAACTAAAAGCTCGTGACATAATCCAAAAACAACTAGGGGATAGTTATATTGTAGCACTTAATTTAGTATCTAGAAGCCCAAATTTCTTAAGCAAAATTAATGCTAATCCAATGTTCTTCGGACTAGATCTAAGAGGTGGGGTTCATTTGCTATTAGAAGTTGATATGAATGCTGCTATTAAAAAAACTCTTGATAAATATGCTAGTGACGTTAAACGCACTCTTCGTAATAATCAAACTAGATTTGGTGCGGTTAATATTAACAATAATAGCATTGTAATTCAGTTTCGTGATGCCACAGCTGCTTCTGATGCTGCAGCTTTACTAAAAAAAGATTTACCCAATATCGCTCTTAATGAAGACGGTAACGGTAATCTAGAGGCTATTATTTCACCAACCGAAATGGATAAAATCAAAGAAGCTGCTGTAAAACAAAATATGTTGATTTTACATAACAGAGTTAATGAACTAGGTGTTGCCGAACCAATTATCCAACAAGAAGGCGCTAACCGCATAATGGTTGAATTACCTGGACTACAAGATACCGCACGCGCCAAAGATATCCTAGGGCGTACAGCTACTCTTGAAGTTAGAATGGTTAACGATGACCAAAGTGATAGGAGTGCTGCTATAGCTGGTAATGTTCCAAGTAATCAAGTGCTTCTTGATGATATAGGCGCAAATGGTGCTATAACCAAGATTTTGGTTAAAAAAGACGTAGAACTAACAGGTGACAATATTACTGATGCCCAACCTGGGTTTGATGAAAACGGTAGCCCTTCTGTTAATATACGCCTTGATGGTACAGGTTCTTCTATATTCAAGCAAGTAACCGGCGAAAGTATTGGTAAGCGTATGGCTATGATATTAGTTGATAATGGCAAAAGTGAAGTAGTAACTGCTCCTGTTATTAGAACCGAAATTGGTGGTGGGCAAGTACAGATTTCTGGAGCTATGACTACCGAACAAGCTAACGATACCGCACTATTATTACGTTCTGGCTCATTAGCAGCACCTATGAATATAGTTGAAGAACGTACAATTGGCCCATCACTAGGTCAAGAAAATATCTCCAAAGGCTTTCACTCAGTATTATGGGGATTTGTAGCTATTGCGTTATTTACTATTATCTACTACCAAGTATTTGGGGTGATTTCTGTAATCTCTCTAGCGGTCAATCTACTTCTATTAATATCAGCGCTATCAATGCTTCAAGCAACACTCACCCTACCAGGGATTGCAGCTATTGCTCTAGCACTTGGGATGGCAATTGACTCTAATGTCCTAATCAATGAGCGGATTCGAGAAGAACTACGCCATGGACGTAAGCCTCATATCGCAATAGAATCAGGCTACGAACACGCTTGGGCAACTATTATTGACTCAAATGTGACAACACTTATAGCCGGTCTTGCATTATTAGCTTTTGGATCTGGGCCAATAAAAGGTTTTGCTGTAGTACATTGTCTTGGAATACTTACCTCAATGTTTAGTGCTGTACTAGTTTCTCGCGGGATTGTTGCATTATTATATGCTAATAGTCGTATTCATAAATTACATATATAGAGGGTGATATAGCAATGGAATTTTTTAAGATAAAAAAAGATATACCTTTTATGTCGTATGGCAAGATAACAACTACTATCTCGCTACTGACTTTTATTTTAGCTATATTTTTCTTATTTTCGCGCGGACTAAACTTATCAGTTGAATTCACTGGTGGTACTTTAATGGAAGTGTCATATTCACAATCAGTTGATTCAAACAAAATCCGTACGATTTTAAACAATAACAACTTAGAAGCTTCAACAGTACAAAATATCGGTAGTAGCAATAATTTAATGATACGTTTACCCAATAAAAAGGGTACAAATTCAGCTACCTTATCAAATGAAGTATATAATTTAATTAGTACTGCCGCCCCTAACCCTCAACTTAAAAGTGTTGAATTTATCGGCCCTCAAGTAGGACAAGACTTAGTAACTAATGGCTTACTTGCTATATTATTTGTATGTATTGGTATTATGGGATACCTTGCTATTCGTTTTGAATGGCGTTTTGCTGTTGCAGCCATAATTGCTAATATGCATGATGTTGTAATTATTCTTGGTTTCTTCGCACTCTTCCAATGGGAGTTTTCACTAACTGTATTAGCTGCAATACTTGCTGTACTTGGATACTCAGTTAATGAATCTGTTGTAGTATTTGATAGAATTCGTGAAAATTTCAGAACTATTCGTGGTGGAAAAGTATCTGCTATCATCAATAATGCGATTACCGCTACAATGAGTAGAACAATAATCACTCATGGTTGCACTGAGATGATGGTATTATCAATGTTATTCTTTGGTGGACCAAGCTTACATAATTTTGCCCTAGCCTTAACTATTGGTATTTTATTTGGTATTTATTCATCAGTTTTAGTTGCTTCACCCCTACTTATGTGGTTTGGAGTTGATAGAGCGAACCTAGTGAAAACACCAAAACGTAAAGAAGAAGCTGTAGTTTAATTATTATCAGAATTTTAACTTGATAGGATAATAGCATGGAATTTATTCATCTAATTTTGCATCTTGATAAATATCTTGGCGAGGTAGTTAGCCAATACCATAATTTCTTTTATGTAATCTTATTTCTTGTAATATTTGCTGAAACTGGACTTGTGGTTACCCCTTTTCTACCTGGTGACTCGTTATTATTTGTTGCTGGGGGGCTATCTGCTAGTGGGCATTTAGACTTTGCTATTTTGGCTCTGGTGATTTTCTTCGCTGCATTTCTGGGTGACAACAGTAACTTCATGATTGGTAAATTTCTAGGTGAAGCCTTATTTAAAAATCCAGACTCTAAGATATTTAGACGTGATATTCTAAATAAAACCCATGACTTCTATGAGCGCCATGGTAGAAAAACCGTAATTATTGCTCGTTTCATACCATTAGTTCGAACATTCGCACCATTTGTTGCAGGTGTTGGACATATGAAATATAGCAGATTTATTGGTTTTAGCCTTGTTGGTTCGTTTTTATGGGTTAGTATATTTCTAGGTGGTGGTTATCTATTTGGTAATCTACCGTTTGTAAAAGAACACTTATCAGTAATTATTATATTGGTGATGTTTATCTCGGTATTGCCGGTATTTAAGATGATATTAGACGAAATTAAACTTAAGAAGAATTAGTCATAATTTCAAATTAAAATTTTCTATAAGTAATAACAGTGAGAAATAATGCAGCAATAATTAAAGAGTTAGATATTGAAGGTTATCGCTCAATCCAGAAACTAGTTTTAAAATTTGGTCAAATTAATGTAATTACTGGTGCTAATGGTTGCGGAAAAAGTAATGTATATAAAACAATTTACCTGCTAGCTCAAGCTGCTAAAGGCGAACTTGCACAAACTCTTGCTTTAGAAGGAGGAGTACCATCACTTATGTGGGCTGGTGCAAAACGCCGTGCCAATTTTAATAAAACTGAAGCTCGCCTGAATTTACGTGCCATATGCACTGATCTAAGCTATGAATTAAGTTGTGGAATACCCGTCCCAGTCCCTTATAGTATGTTCTTATTGGATCCAGAAGTTAAACAAGAAGCAGTTTGGCTGGGAGATAAAAAAAGACCAAGTACTTTGCTATTAGAACGTGATAACAGCACAGGCTTTATTTTTGATCAGGAGCAAAATAAGCATACTTATCCTTTCTTTTTATCTAACTCAGAATCAGTGTTATCCCAGTTGCGTGAACCGCATTTATATCCCGAGATTGCCGCATTAAGTAAGCAACTACATAACTGGCGCTTTTATCACAATTTTCGTACGGACCAAAATTCACTGCTGCGACAACCT
>CANMQR010000039.1 GCA_947499925.1 Neisseriaceae bacterium | reverse complement strand
TTAAGCTTTAATTCATCAATCTGATAAAAATCACATGCTTTAAAATTACTACGTTCAATAAATTCTCCATTTTCACTTTTTTCACAAAAACATATTTTTTGATTTTTCATAATCGCAAAAAGTTGAATATTCGGTGAACTTTGGCGGAACTTGTTATATCTTTGGGGTAATGCAGTTAAAAACCATACTTCGTTTAGCCAACCATTAATTTCACTTGGTCCTTTTCGGTCATATTCAGTCAGAAAGCGTGCCATTACAGCATGTTCTAAATCTGCAAGTTTTTGAGTTGGTTTCAATGGTTGTTGTTCTTTAATACGTGGTATAGAATTAATCCCACTATCTATGGTGTCCTTGTCTAACAATGATTCCAGGTTTTTAGTCTCTAATCTAAAATGATTGTTATTCATCTCAAAACCAGGTTTTTCGAATGCTATATCAGCATTAGTTAGACCTTTTAAGTTGTATTGCATAATGGCAATATTAGGTACAGTAATATCTTTGTATAAGTTACGATGGCGCAATACTCTACCTGATAGCTGAATAATTGAACGATACGATGACGGTTCAATTATTGCCCAATCAAAATCATGATCCCTCCCAACTTCCTCAACTGGAGTCGCAACTAAAATAAAAACTATGTTCTTTGAGGCGGTAGAATCTAAATGTCTACGGATTTCGTTATTGCTAAATGCAATCGCTTCGTTACCTTCTTTTTCTTTACGTTTTAAAACAGTATCTAAATGACGTTCCTGTTCACTTCTCAATAATAATATTTGCCGACTATGGTAAGCCATAATTCTTGGCTCTATGTTATTATCCCAGCTTGCATTAAGAAGATATCTAGTCAATTTAACACATGGTGTAACATTGGCAACCCTTACCACTCCAAAGGATATTTTTTTATCAGATTTTGCGTCAATTGTGTGGTGCTGTTGATGAAGTTGTTGAATATTAGTTTTTATTAACTCAAAATATTGTGATTCAGTGCTTACATCTACTTGACGTTGATTTTCTTTTAAATTTCTTAGATAATCACACTTCACAATATAAGCTTTATGTTTTATAACTTCCTGTAATAAGCGATCAACTCTAATGTTTACAAATTTTTGATGAGCTGATTTGTATATTTCTATGCCTCCATCTTTAGGTGGGCTAGAAATTATTTCAATATTAGTTTTAAATTCATCCACCCAAATGCTGGCAACATTTTGATTGGTTAGGTGTTTAAATTTACAATATAGTTGCCAGCCAGTTGAATATGCATTAAAAAGACCTTCAGCTAATGACGGTGGGATTGTTGCAGATGAAATCATTACTTTTCTACCCAACATCCCTACAAGATGAACTAAACGAGTAATTGCAACTAAATCTCGTCCATTAAAATCATCAATTTCATCAATAACTAAATCAGAAGATAGCAGCCGCAAACTTGGCAAAATATATTTACCACCGCGTTTTGTTTCAGTGGCAGCCATAATATGGTCAATAGTACAAACTAATATTGGCTTATATAAGAAAGCCTTGTTCTTTTCCGCACTATTTTTAGAAAATAGTGTATTCATAAAATCAGCTTGCGGCAACTCTTCATAATTAAGCTCATCATCTAACAACTCTTCTAAAGATTCAGAACCATGGTCTTCTAGCTCTAGTGATTTTTCTTTATTAGAGATATTATTTTTTTGGTGTAATTCTTGTACAGCCTTTGAACCAATTAATATTGCTAAATCACTATCATCGAGACCTATATCATTACGATACGAATCTCCAGTTTGTAATGTTAAAGTACGTAAACCTAGTGCCAAAATATATCGTAAAGACTCTCCATCCTGAGATAGTGCGCGCATGATTTTTGCATTGGCAATAGTTTTTCCTTTGCCAGTACTTGCCATATTCACCACAAAACATCCAATTTCTTGTTTGTCTTGTTGTAAATTTGCTTGGTGAATTTGTTTTACGGCATGATCTTGCCACTCATATCCCAAAGGGCTTTTTTTCTTTAAATTATTAATATCATATGCATAATCCATTTCCTCACTTAATCGGCTTAATGATTGTGATACACTTAGTGCATGTTTACAAACATGCACTAAGTGTTCATCTAAAAATTGTTTTAGGTTTCCGTTCTGATCAGTATTTGCGAATAATAATGAAGATGGTTTCCAGATATCTGATTTATCACAAGATGAGTAATAATGATCTCCCAGCATTAGGCTTAATCTCGCATGATGCAATACTACTCGCCAACTGCCATTATTTAAACAAGTTAAGGCATTTGTATTTTCGTGTAATAAGCGAGACGCCCATTTTTTAATTTGTTTACTCCAGGGATCAGATTTAGAGAGTAACCCATGCTTGAATTCAAAACATAATTTTAGTCTTGCCGCATAATCTTTTTCATCATATTTATTTTGATAACCCCAAGTTGCATTAATGCTTTTTAGTAAGCTCTGAATTGAATCTCGTTGAGTGTCTTTCCAGTTGTTTTGTTCTTGTTCAGATTGTAGATCTGGTAAACGATGATGAGATACAATTAACCATGCTACTAATTGAGCAATCGGCGGTAGCTTATCCAACGCTTTTGTATGCTCAGTTGATTGTACTATAGTTTGTTTAAGAAAACTCTCTTCCCATTTCTGATTTATTAATAAACTAAGCCAGGCATTATCTGTTTCAGTATTAGCAGAATATTGAATTAAGGCATTTAATAATAAACATGATACCCATTCATGGCGAATTGGGTCACCTTGTTTAGTATATTTATTTAATTTTTCTTGAAATAAAACACTCGCTTTGCCCCAGTCGTGTAACAATGCGGCAATTGCCACCAGTGCTTTAATAAGTGGTAAATAATGCCAATCATTCTCCCATTTATTTTGAGAGATATTTTTTTTTGTAGAATTCACTGGCACTATTCCTTGATTATTAAACTTACTTCTGTTACCTACCACCCAAACTAACTCAGAGCGTGTTCTACTTCTTAACCAATGGCATGAAACAGCGGTGCTTTTACTCGCCGTTTGGCGTAATAGTTTTTTAACTGCAATTAATCCATCTTCAGTTATTACGGTTTGCCATGTATTACTTCCTATACGGTTGGCAAATGCATCCAATACTCGTCTAGTACGATTTAATGCCCGTTTTTCACATTGCGATACAAAAGTTACCATCATAATGGAGTTGTCTTCCAGTCATTTAGTAGAGCAATGTTTTTAACAGTATCAAACATATATTCGAGAGCTTTATGCTTTGTAAAAATCTGCAAACATTGTTCTCTAAAATCCTGCTCACTCGTGTTTTCGCTTGCACAAATAAATGCTAATGGTAAAACCAAGGCGTCTTTAACCAAATCCGCGACATCAAAAACCAGTGCGCCACGTCGTGTCTTACCATGCATAACAGCAAATCCATGCGGGATTCCAAGTACCCATAGGCAACTTGCAGCTAATCCATACGCTAGATAATTTCCATGATTAAGGAAGTTGTTTGCTTTATCATTAGCCTCACGTTCCCGAGTAAAATTATCATACTTGCAATTAGTTGCTGCTATTTTATAAAGGTTTTTAGTTAATTGTGCCTCGCTAGACAAAAGGTCTGAAACTGAAGTGGCATTACTAAATTTAACTTTATAGCTCGAGAATAATTGCTTAATTTCGTTATCTTTGCAAACAAATCCATATTCAGCAAGTTCGCGGTCATTAGTCCATGTTTTTTCGATAAAATCCATCCGTGATTTTTGGAAAATCTTTGCAGCACTCAAACGTTTATCATCATCAAACCAAAATGACATCCAGCCTTGTATATATTCAGTAGGCCGATATTCACTTTGTGGTGTTAGCCATTCAATTTCACTTCCCATAAATAATGGTGTTCCACCACCACCAGAAAATCCAACTAGCACTCCACTGGAAGCGAGCATGCGCATTGCGGCTTGGGTAATCGAAGTACCTGTTCCTAATAAGATAACCGTTGTATTGGCTATTGGAATATTCCAATATAAATTCTCATTTTTAGCTTCGGTAAGATAAAGAACTCTTCCGTCTTTTTGCATAATACGGCAATGTTCTAGATAAAATATATTAGCACGCTTTGAATATAATACGGCCTTTAATTCTTTAGAAGATAATTGCTCCATCTAGCGAACTCTTTCTTAATTCGTCAAAACTATTTAAGTGATATCTGTTAAGATTTGGCACTATACAGTGCATATTATATCTTATAAAACAATTTATTTCGAATTAATAAGAATTTTATCCATAATTAAAGGTTTGTAAAGCTAGGTATATATAGTTTTGCCTTGCTATAATGATAAATGCATTATAGCTAATGTAAATTATATTATAATTGCTCCTAATATCGTAATATAATATTGTTATTAAGCTATTTTATAGCTTGCAAAAGTAAGGGAAATGATGCATCTAATATCCCATATCCCCAAATAAGGAAAATTTTTATGAGTAAACTTGATATTTCTATTTTTATAATTTCGGTTTTAGGTATTTTTCTAGAGATGGTGCAAAAGCCAATTTTTTGGTTATTATACATAGTAGGAGCAATGCTTCTGGGGTATGAGTTTATTACAACCCACCTCTATGGTAGTAGTGTTTTACAAATAATATATGTTATTCTGTCAATATATGGATGGTATAAATGGACTAATAAGGATGCTAAGCAGCATGTTGCAGTAATTTGTTACACTACATTTAAGCAATGGATAAACTACATAATTGCAACAGCTATTATGACTATTATTAGCTATTATATTTTAAAATATACAGGAGATACTGATTATCTGATTGATGCAGTTTTAACAGCAGTATGTATAACTGCAACTTATATGGCTGCACTAAAACAAATTGAGAGTTGGTTTATATTTGCTACAACAGTTCTGATATCAGTGCCATTATATCTTCACTATCAACTATATTTTACTAGTGCTACGTATGTGATTTTTGGTGTACTAGATTTTATAGGGGGCATTAAATGGGTAAGAGATTATCGACGCACCAAAGTATTAAATGCGTCTATGGTATAATTAAGCCTTATATATATTTTTGGAGATTAAATTATGCCGTCATTTGATGTTGTATCTGAAGTAAATAAAGTAGAATTAGCTAATAGCCTTGATCAGTCTAATAAAGAAATTAGCACGCGTTTTGATTTCAAGGGAAGTGATGCCCGTATCGAAGGTAAAGATTTGGAACTAACGATTTATGCTGATGATGATTTTAAATTAAGTCAGGTTAAAGAAGTTTTGATTGGTAAAATGACTAAGCGTGGGATTGATACCAGGGTGCTTGAAGAGGGTAAAAAAGAAAAAGTCAGTGGGAATAAAATGAAAGAAATTATCACTGTCAAAAATGGTATTCCTCAAGATTTAGGTAAAAAAATGATCAAATTAATTAAAGATAGTAAAATGAAAGTCCAGGCAAGTATTCAAGGTGAGACTGTGCGTGTTACTGGTGGTAAACGTGATGACCTACAAGAAGCTATGCAGTTATTAAAGCAAGGCATTACTGAAGTTCCATTACAATTTAATAACTTTCGCGATTAATTTTTGTCTTAAGGCAAAGTAGTATATATGATAAAAATGCAAAATGTCAGTAAATCTTATACATTTAAGAATAAAACAGTTAAGGTATTAAATAATATTAATATTGAGGTATCAAAAGGTGAGATCTTTGGCGTTATTGGACGTTCAGGAGCCGGAAAATCCACACTAATAAAATGCATTAATTTACTAGAAAAACCAGACACTGGAAGTATTATTGTTGATGGCTTGGATTTAACTACAGTTAGTAAAGATGAGCTTAGAATGGCGCGCCAGAAAATAGGCGTGATTTTTCAGGGGTTTAATTTACTTAATTCAAAAACAGTCCTCGCTAATGTTGCACTACCTTTGGTACTGCAAGGTAGTCATACTCCTGAAGAAATCAAATTGAAAGTTGCGAATTTACTAAATTTGGTTGGTCTAACTGATTTTGCTACCAAATACCCCAAAAGTCTATCTGGCGGGCAAAAGCAAAGGGTAGGAATAGCACGCGCTCTTGCAACTGATCCCAAACTTTTACTTAGTGATGAAGCAACTTCAGCGCTTGATCCACAAACTACCAATAGTATTCTTGAATTGCTTTTAGATATTAATCGAAAGCTTGGACTTACGATAGTTTTAATTACTCATGAGATTGAAGTAGTTAGAAAAATCTGTGACAGGGTTGCCGTTATTGATAACGGTAGTATTATTGAATGTCGTAATACTGTTGATGTGGTTTTACATCCCAAACATGAATTAACCAGAAAGCTTATAATAGAAGAAGAAGTTAACAAATATTTAGAGCAGGTTTCAGACTTTTATAAATTTCATAAAACCGACACTAATCATTTAGTTATCGTAT
>CANMQR010000038.1 GCA_947499925.1 Neisseriaceae bacterium | reverse complement strand
TACGGACCAAAATTCACTGCTGCGACAACCTCAAATAGGTGTTAGAACTACTGTATTAAGCAATACTGGTTATGATTTGGCTGCCGCATTACGCACCATAATGGAAGTAGGAGATGACAATAAACTAAATGAAGCTATTGAACTTGCATTCCCCGGCAGCAAGCTAAGCATCATTGATCCCTATGGAAAATCACGCTTTGAAATCCAATTACAAATGAAATGGATATTAAGGCCGTTAACTGCCAGCGAGCTATCTGATGGTACACTCAGGTATTTATGTCTGGTTGCGGCTTTATTAAGTCCGCGCCTACCACTGGTTATGGTACTAAACGAGCCAGAAATGAGCTTACATCCAGATTTAATTCCACCTCTGGCAGAACTGATTATTTATGCCGCAGCATCGTCTCAAATTATTATAACAACACATTCGCAGCAATTAGTAAAAATACTTCAACAAAACCCATTATCTAATACGATTAATTTGACCATGACAGAAAATGGAACTCAGATTAAAAATGATTATAGTTAATATATTATGCAGCAAAAAATTCGTCATATAAAAAGTTTTGTACTTCGCCAAGGTAAAATCACCGCTGGGCAATTAAATGCTATTAATACCCTACTCCCAAAATACGGAATAAAATACCAAACTACCCAAGTTGATCTAGATGCCGCATTTAATCGCAAAAAAGATAAAATAATTGAGATAGGTTTTGGGATGGGTGCTGCAACTTGGCAGATCGCCAAGCAAAATCCAGACAATGATTATCTTGGGATTGAAGTACATGGCCCTGGAGTTGGTACACTTCTTATGTCTATGGTAGAACATGATGTTAATAATATTCGAATTATTCAGCATGATGCTATTGAGGTGCTTCGTGACATGATACCTGATAATTCCATCACTGGATTTCATATCTATTTCCCTGACCCATGGCATAAAAAGAAGCACCATAAGCGCCGTATAATCCAGCCTGAATTTATAAATCTAATATCGAGCAAACTAAAACCAGGTGGCTATATTCATCTAGCTACTGACTGGGAACATTATGCTTTATATATGCTACAAGTCCTAAATCAAAACACGAAGCTTCAGAACCAATCGCTAGATAATACATTTGTAGAGCGCCCCTCATACCGACCATTGACTAAGTTTGAACAACGCGGAATAAACTTAGGACACGGAGTATGGGATTTAATTTTTTTAGCTCGCTAATAAAAACTCTTTTAATGCCGCAAAACTATTTTTAACTTTAATACTAAGTTTTTGTTGCTCCATGGCATGCTTGAGACTGGCTGGCATAGTGATTTTTTTACCTAAAATTGATTCAATATCTTCAAAAAATTTAGCTGGATGTGCAGTTTCTAAAAAAACACCATTAACATCTTTAATATTATTCTCAGATAAATAATCAGTTAACCCTAAATAAGCTACAGCACCATGTGGATCAAGAATATAATTAAACTCACTATATACCTTTTTTATCACAACCCTAATTTCATCATCAGTATAACTTCTACCAATAATATCCTGCCTCATTTTAGTAACATCATTATTATAAAACTCGCTTAAACGAATAAAATTACTAGGTGTACCTACATCCATAGCATTAGCGATTGTTGTAACTGATTGGCGTGGACTATAAACACCAGTATCTAAGTATTGTGGCACTATATCATTAATATTGGTACTTGCTATAAACTTAGTAACTGGTAAGCCCATTTTCTTAGATATTATTCCGCCACTTAGATTACCAAAATTACCGCTCGGAACAGATATTATTAGAGGTTTATGCGGTAATTGACTATAAGTATAAAAGTAATAAATTGATTGTGGTATCAAACGACCTATATTAATTGAATTAGCTGAAGTTAAATTTAGTTTTTGGCATAATTCATCATCTAAAAAGGCTTCTTTGACCATTCTTTGACAATCATCAAATGTTCCGTCAATTTCAAGAGCCGTAACATTCTTACCTAGAGTAGTTAATTGTTGCTCTTGAATTTCACTAACTTTTTTACTTGGATATAAAATAGTGATTTTAATATTATCCATATTAAAAAACCCTTGGGCAACAGCACTACCCGTATCTCCAGAAGTTGCTACCAGAATATTGATGCTACTATCATTATTACGCCGCTTCAGATAATAAGACATTAACGACGCCATAAAACGCGCGCCAAAATCTTTAAATGATAGTGATGGACCATGAAATAGCTCTAGGGCATAAATATTATCATGAACGTTTTTAACTGGAGCATCAAAATTAATAGCCCTATCAACAATTTGTTTTAGATCTGTAGCACTGATATTATCCCCAATCAAAGCATTACATACTGTAAAAGCAATCTCTTTTAAAGAATAATTAGCTATATTTTTAAAAAAAATCTCATCTAATTTGGGAATATTAAGAGGTAAGAATAAGCCACCATCAGAAGATAGTCCCCGAAAAAGTGCTTCTTCCAAACTTATTTTAAGTGATTTATTATTTGTGCTATACAATTGCATAAGAACTCCATTTAATCAATAATTTTTGCACCATCGGTATTAATTTTAGATACATAAGCTTCACTTAATAAGCCAGATGCTAGAGCAGATTCCTGCATTTTAGTGGCAACTTTTGTAGCTACCATTTCATTATTACTAAGAGCAAATATAGCTGGGCCAGACCCAGAAATTCCAACACCCAAAGCTCCAACTTCAAGTGCAGCATTTTTTATATCATAAAAACCTGGTATTAACTTAGCCCGAAGCGGCTCAACTATAACGTCAGTCAAAGAACGACCAATCAGTGCATAATCATCAGACATTAATCCTGCAATTAATCCCGCAACATTACCCCATTGAGTCACAGCATCCGTTAACTTCACCATCGGATTTAGAATACTTCTTGCTGCTGAAGTGTTTATTTTAATATTAGGGTGTATAATGCTACAATATAAATCTTTAGGGGTATTGATTGAGATAACATCCAAAGTATCCAAGGGATGACTACTTCTAATTAGGGTAAATCCACCAAATATCGCAGGTGCCACATTATCTGCATGAGCAGAACCACAGGCAATCCTCTCCCCCTCCATAGCAAACATTACTAATTGGCGTTTGGATAAATTGCTACCCAGAAGATGGTTCAATGCTACTACACCTGCGGCACTACTAGCAGCACTTGAACCAAGCCCACTACCTAGAGGCATACGCTTATGTAAAATTATATCAATACCTTGATTACTATTTAGAAATTTTAGCATATGTAAAATAGCAACACTTACCGTGTTTTTGGATGGATCAAGTGGTAATTGTCCATCATCTCCAGTTATTTCTAAAATTCTAACTTTAGAACTTGAATTGGTGCTAAGAATTACCTCATCCCCCGGAGCATCGACTGCAAAACCGAGTATATCAAACCCACAAGTTACATTGGCAACTGTTGCCGGGGCAAATACTTTTATTGTTTTTTGCATAATTTTTTCTTAATTCTTTAAATAATTACTAATAGCAATGATTTCAGCAAATACGCCTGAAGCTGTTACCTCAGCACCAGCACCAGGGCCTTGAATAACTAGAGGTCTTGTGAAATAACGCTCTGTCGTGAATGAAATTATGTTGTCACTACCAGATAATGAATAAAAAGGATGGCTTGAATCTACCATAGCAAGATTAATTGAGGCAGCTCCATTTTCATATTTTGCCAAGAATCTTAACACCTTGCCTTCTTTCTCAGCCTTGGTTTTACGAGCCTCAAAAATATCATTGTTACGCTCTAATTCCACAAAAAATTCATCAACCGTATTTGCTTTATAACAGCTATCAGGTAAAATATTTCCTTTGACAATATCAGACATCTCAATATTAGCACCAACTTCACGAGCTAAAATCAGTATTTTTCGAGCTACGTCATTACCATTTAGGTCTTCTCTTGGATCAGGTTCAGTATAACCTTTTTCTTTAGCTTCTTTAACTACATCACTAAATTTCTTATCCCCAGTGAAGTTATTAAATATATATGACAATGTGCCTGAAAGAACACCTTCAATCCTAATAATTTTATCACCACTTAACTTAAGGTTTTGTAAAGTATTAATTACTGGCAATCCAGCCCCAACGTTAGTTTCATACATAAATTTGCCAGCATTTTTGGTGGCTATTCGCTTTAAGTCTATATAGTCAGTATAAGACCCAGAATTAGCAATTTTATTTGGCGTAACTATTGAAATAATAGACTCAAGTATTGATGGATAATGCGTAACAACTTCTTTATTACTAGTACAATCAACAAATACTGTATTTGGCATATTAAACGCTTTCATAGTTGCTACCATTTTATTTATATTTGCTTTGTCCGTACTATTTTTTAAACAATCCTGCCACTTGTTTAAATTAATTCCATTTTCATCAATTACCATAGTCTTACTATTAGTCAAGCCAATTAAATTAATATTGAGATTTTTTTCTTCAAGCAAGTATTGTGAATTTTGCTCTATTTGCTTAAGTAGTGTACTACCAATTAATCCAGTTCCCACCATAAATAAATTAAGCGAACGTAAATCAGAATCAAAGAAAACATCATGAGTAACATTAAGCGCCTTTTGTAGATCTTTATTCTCTATAACCGCAGAAATATTTAACTCTGACGCTCCTTGTGCTATCGCAATGATATTTATCCCATTTTTACCTAAACCTGAGAAAAACTTACCCGCCAAACCAGAATGTTTACGCATTCCTTCCCCAATTATGGCTATTACCGAGTAATTAGTTTTAGCAACTACTTTATCTACTTGACCACCAGTTATTTCATGATCAAACTCCTCATTAACTGCAAGAGCAGCCTTTAGGCCATCAGCCGCAGCTACAATAACGCAAATCGAGTATTCAGACGAACCTTGGGTCACCAAAAGAACATTGATATTTTTTTGAGCAATTGCTCTAAACATCCGCCCCAAAAAACCAGGTAAACCCACCATTCCTGAACCTTGAATAACTAGCATTGCAACGGTGTTGATTGATGAGATACCTTTAATTAGATAGTCATATACACCAGTTTGTTCACTCACCAAAGTTCCTGGATGATCAGGTTCAAGTGTATTTTTTACTAATAATGGGATCCGTTTTCTAAAAACCGGTTGTAGCGTTGGAGAGTAAATTATCTTGGCACCAAAGTGCGATAACTCGATTGCTTCCTTATAACTAATATTTGGCACAGTAAAGGCTTTTTTTACGTATTTAGGATCAGCAGTCATAACCCCATTAACATCAGTCCAAATTTCAATACTATCAGCATTGATTCCAGCACCTACTATCGAAGCAGTATAATCAGATCCACCACGCCCAAGTGTTGTAGTTTCATTTTTGGAGTTTGAAGCGATAAATCCAGTTACTACGGGAACAAAATCAAATTGTTTAAAGAATTCTTGTAAATTACGATCAGTTTGGGTGAAATCCACTTTTGCATTACCAAAGTTTTCATCGGTTTTGATTAGGCTACGTGAATCAATAAATTTAGCCATAATACCTTGCTGTTGCAAATATTTGGCAATTATCGAACACGAGAATACTTCACCAAAACTAAGAACCGTATCTTCAGAACGCGGAGACATTTCTTTTAATAAAAACACCCCTCGTAGTACATCACGTAATTCATTAGTAATTTGCTTTATTAGTGCATTAATACTTTCATGTTCCGCGCTATTTATAATTGAATTAGCAACGGCTATATGTCTATCCTCAATTTGATTAATCAGATCAATGTATTGTAAATCTCCAGTAGCTGCGATCTTACCTGCCTCAAGTAATTTATTGGTAATACCTGATAATGCTGAACATACAACAATAATCTTCTCTTGTGCAGTTAAATTTAATTTAATAATATTTAAAACATTATTAAGTGCATGTGTAGAACCAACAGAAGTTCCACCAAACTTTAAGACCTTCATTTTTATTTCCCTAATTAATTCTTCAATAATGTCACATGATATAATAACAAGTATTATACCAAATTCAATAAATAATAATATGTTAAAATATCATTCTAATCTTTTAAATGGAGTTATTTATGCCTACGATATCAATGTTTTATGATATTATCATACAAATGTTTAATTTTGATAACCAAAAGCATAATTTAGCACATATTCATGTTAAATATATCAAATAGGAAAGCATCATGTTTAACCCTAGTCAATCTGATGTGCGAAATTTCTTTTTTGATATAGTCGAAAAAGCCGAATTAGCTACGCCACTTAGCGATCTTGAAAAAATCGCCTATAGTGTTATTTTGGAACATCCTGAGTATAAATCAATTCTTACTAATCGCAAGAAATACATAGAGTATCAATGGACTATCGAAAATGGGGAGACCAACCCATTTTTGCATTTAAGTATGCATATGAGTATTATCGAACAATTATCTATCGACCAACCCCATGGAATTAAAGCACTATATAATGAATTATGTAGTCATTTTAAAGACCCACATATAGCAAGTCATGAACTAAT
>CANMQR010000037.1 GCA_947499925.1 Neisseriaceae bacterium | reverse complement strand
TCAAGAGCAAGAAACAAATTATATAGCTGATCCTTCTGATAGAGCAACTATAGAAGAAGAATATGCTCTAGAGCTTAGAACTCGTAATCGCGAACGGAAATTATTACAAAAAGTTAGAAAAGCATTACGTCTAATAGAAACTGGTGATTATGGTTTTTGTGAAGATACCGGCGAACCAATTGGTCTTAAACGTTTAATAGCAAGACCTACAGCTTCTCTTACAATAGAAGCACAAGAGCGCCGTGAAAAACTGCAAAAACATTATGCAGAAGACTAAAAAATCAAATGACTGCAGACACTCGTGACGTTATCCACTATGATGTTATAATTGTTGGTGCTGGTCCTAGCGGACTTGCTGCAGCAATTCACCTAAAGCAGCTTGACTCTAGGTTATCTATAGCAATTATAGAAAAAGGAGCTAGTGTTGGAGCCAATATAATTTCTGGCTGTGTCATGGATCCTAGTGGTCTTAATGAACTAATTCCTGATTGGGCAAATCTTGATTTCCCTGTATCAGTAAAAGTCGCTAGTGAAAATCTATTATTTCTTACTAAAAACTCCAAACTCCAATTACCAATACCCAAAGATTTTGCAAATGATGGTAATTTCATTATAAGCCTTAGTCATCTTTGTAGTCGTCTTGCATCATACGCTGAAGATTTAGGTGTTGAAATATTTCCGGCATTTGCTGCAGTTAGTACTATATTTGAAGATAATAAAGTTGTTGGAATAATAACTGGAGATATGGGCATAGCACGTGATGGTACCAAGACATCTAATTACCAAGCTGGAATTGAGATTAGATCCAAGCAGGTTGTAATCGCAGAAGGTGCAAGAGGTTCATTAGCCAAACAAGTAATTAAACACTATAACCTTGATAAAGATAGCGGTGTTCAGACTTATGGTCTTGGTATTAAAGAAATATGGCAAATTGAGCCATCTAAACATAATGAGGGTAGGGTTGAACACTATATTGGTTATCCTCTAGGGCACAATGCGTACGGCGGTGGTTTTTTGTACCATTTAGACAATGGTTTGTTGTCAATTGGCTTGGTTACTGCGCTTGATTATAAAAATCCTCATCTAAATCCATATGAAGAGTTTCAGAAATTTAAACTTCACCCCCAGATCCGTCCAATTCTAGAAGGTGGTAAGGTGATAGAATATGGCGCAAGATCTGTAGTTGAGGGCGGTGTTCAAGCATTGCCTAAGCTTAGTTTTCCAGGTGGTGTTATAGTTGGTGATAGTGCTGGGTTTCTTAATGTAGCTAAGATTAAAGGTGTGCATAATGCTATTAAGTCAGGTATGCTTGCTTCAAGTGCGGTTGTTGAGTCTTTAGGTAAAGAAGAAGCTATTATCTATAGCACCAAGCTACAGCAAAGTTCAGTATATAAGGAATTATACAAGGTTAGAAATTTCCGTCCCGGATTTCGTTTGGGGTTGTATTTTGGGTTAATTCATGCTGCAATTGACTATTATTTATTTCGTGGAATTGCACCTTGGACATTTAGGTTAAAAGTCAAAGATAACGAGCGGCTACAACAAAATGCCAAACCAATAAATTATCCTAAAGCGGATGGAATAATTAGTTTTGAGAAAAATGCCTCGCTTCATCTAGCAAATATTTCTCATGATGAGAATCAACCGTGCCATTTACATTTAAAAAATACAAATATCCCTATAGAGATTAATCTAAAAAAATTTGATTCACCAGAAAGTCGTTATTGCCCAGCTGGGGTTTATGAAATAATTAATAGTGATAAACTGCAAATTCATAGTCAAAACTGCGTTCATTGCAAAGCTTGTGATATCAAAGATCCTACGCAAAATATAACGTGGTATCCTCCAAGTGGTGGCAGTGGGCCACAATATAGTGAGATGTAAAAATTAGATAAAAAATATACTAATGTGCTATAATCTTGCCTCTAGGTTGTGGTTTGTTGGTCGCGATGAATCACATATAAATAATAATTTTTTGGATATAAACAAATGTCAAAAACAATAGATACTTTAAGTGCACAAACAAGAAATGAGCATGGTAGAGGAGCGAGCCGCCGCCTGCGTCATAATGGTTTGGTGCCTGCAATCGTTTACGGATTATCAAATGATGCTACTCCTGTAACATTAGATCATAATACAGTTTATTACGCTCTTAAGCGTCCTAATTTTCACACTTCGATTTTGAATATTGAAGTTGATGGCAAAAAAGAAAAAGTGCTATTACGTGATTTTCAAATGCATGCTTATCGCCCACAAGTATTACATTTAGATTTTCAACGTGTAAATGATAAAGAAGAAATTCATATTCATATTCTTTTACAGTTCATTAACGAAGATGTTTCTCGTGCTGTTAAAGTTCAAGGTGCACATATAACTCATATTGCTACTGAAGTTGAAATTCGTGCTAAAGCTGCTGATATTCCTCATAATATCGTTGTAGATTTAAAAGAAATTACAGCTGGTCAAACATTACATCTATCTGATTTGGTTTTACCAAAGGGGGTGGTATTAGTTAATTTACTTCGTGGTGAAGATGCACCTATCGTAGTTGCTGCTGGTATTGCTGAAGAAGTTGAAGCTCCTGAAGGCGCTAGTGTTGCAATTGGTGATATTCCTGCTGTTGATGCTAAGGCTGAAAAATCAGCTGAGTAGTAATCAATACAAAATCACAAAAAAGCCGTTATCTGATGATAACGGCTTTTTTTATATTGCTTAGACTTAGCCTAGATTATAATTTGGCGCTTCTTTCACAATCTGTACATCATGTACATGTGATTCCTTAATCCCTGCAGAGGATATTTCAACGAATTTAGCATTTTTATGCATATCTGTAATAGTTGGAGTTCCTAGGTATCCCATTGATGCTCGAAGTCCGCCAATAAGTTGGTGAATAACTGAGCTAAGAGCTCCTTTATGGGGTACCCGTCCCTCAATTCCTTCAGGAACTAATTTTTCTTCGCCATCTGTTACTTCTTGAAAGTATCTATCAGCAGAGCCTTTACTCATTGCTCCAAGAGAACCCATGCCACGATACGTCTTATAGCTACGCCCTTGGAATAATTCTATCTCACCAGGCGCTTCATCAGTTCCAGCTAACATACTACCAAGCATGACACTTGAAGCTCCAGCTGCCAAAGCTTTAGCGATATCACCTGAAAAACGGATTCCACCATCTGCTATTACAGGTATCCCAGTACCTTGTAGAGCAGTAGCTACATTACTAATGGCGCTTAATTGTGGTACCCCAATTCCGGCTACTATTCTAGTAGTACATATTGATCCAGGTCCAATACCGACTTTTACTGCATCAGCCCCAGCTTTAGCTAAAGCAAGTGCAGCTTCAGCTGTAGCTATATTACCTGCAATGACATCTACAAGTGGGTAGTTATCTTTTATCCATTTAACACGCTCTATAACACCTTGTGAATGGCCGTGTGCAGTATCTACTACAATGACATCAACACCAGCTTCTACAAGTAATTTAATACGCTCTTCAGTATCACCACCAACACCAACTGCAGCCCCAACTAAAAGTTGACCGTGTTTGTTTTTATTAGCATGCGGAAAGGTTATGTTTTTAGTTAAATCTTTTACAGTAATTAAACCTTTTAGTTCCATATCTTTGTTTACAACTAGTACGCGCTCGAGTCTATGCTTATGCATTAATTCACGAGCTTCATTAACTCCACTACCTTCTGGTACAGTAACTAAATCTTTGGTCATGATGTTTTTAACTGGTTGATCTATATTAGTCTCAAAACGTAAGTCGCGATTAGTGATTATTCCAACAAGCTTACCGTTTTCAACTACTGGGAAACCTGAAATTTTACGTTTTTGTTTTATTTGAAATAATTCTCTAACTGTCAGATTGGGGCCAATACAAATAGGATCTTTAACAACACCAGATTCATGACGTTTGACAATAGATACGCGCTCTGCTTGGTGTTTTGGTCGCATGTTTTTGTGTATAATGCCAATCCCACCTTCTTGAGCTAATGCAATAGCTAGTTTGGCGTCAGTAACGGTATCCATTGCTGAGGATAAAACTGGGATATTAAGTGGTAAATTTTTAGTTAATGTGCTTTTGGTTATTACGTCTTTTGGTAATACTGATGAATAACCTGGTAATAAAAGTACATCATCAAATGTGTATGCTTTTTGTATGATATTTAACATATATTCCTTCTTTCTATTTTTTAGTTCTTTTGTTTACTTGTTTTATAATGTCGCTGAAATCAGTTATATCCTTAAAGCTTCGGTAAACTGAAGCAAATCTAATATAGGCGATTTGATCTAGTTTGGCAAGTTGTGCCATTACCATATCACCGATTAAACGACTTTGAATTTCTCTATCCCCAATAGATAATACTTTTTGACGAATATTATCAATAGCTTCATCTACTAAGATTAGAGAGACTGGTCGTTTATGCAGTGCTAACATAATACTAGCTCGTATTTTATCCTCTAAATACTCCTCACGCATTCCATTAGATTTGACAACTGCAGGCATCTGTAAGTCAACTTTTTCTAGGGTGTTAAATCTTTTATCGCAGTTAGTGCAACGCCTACGGCGTTTTACTACCATGCGGTCATCACTAAGCCTAGTATCAATAACCTGAGTATCTTCAAAATTACAATAAAAGCACTTCATTTAGTTATCTCTTTAATAATGGAAATCCAAGTATTTCACGCGATTCGTAATATTTTTCTGCAACAAGCCGGGCCAAGTTTCTAATTCGTCCAATATAAGCTGCTCTCTCCGTTACCGATATTGCACCATGAGCATCCAGTAGATTAAATGTGTGTGCAGCATCTAGAATTAATTCGTATCCTGGTAAAACTAGATTAGTATCTAAAATACGTTTTGCTTGTTCTTCAAATTGATTAAACTGATTAAATAGCCAAGCGGTATCAGAATGTTCAAAATTATATTTTGATTGTTCGATTTCATTTTGTTTAAATACATCGCCATATGTAACAATGTTCCCATCAAGGGTACGAGTCCATACTAGATCATATACATTATCAACATTTTGTAAATACATTGCTAGACGTTCTAAACCATAAGTTATTTCACCAAGAACCGGTTTACAGTCTAGGCCACCAACTTGTTGGAAGTATGTAAATTGAGTAACCTCCATACCATCAAGCCAAACTTCCCAACCAAGTCCCCAAGCTCCAAGCGAAGGGTTTTCCCAGTTATCTTCGACAAAACGAATATCATGAACTTTCAAATCCACTCCCAGATTACGAAGTGAATCAAGATATAGCTCTTGGATATTATCTGGAGATGGCTTTAGAGCTACCTGAAACTGATAATAATGTTGTAAGCGGTTTGGGCTATCACCATAACGGCCATCTTTTGGACGTCTTGATGGTTGTACATAGGCAGCAAACCAAGGTTCAGGACCAATGCTTCTTAAAAAAGTTGCAGTATGAGATGTTCCAGCACCCATTGGTTTATCAAAAGGTTGTAAGATTACACAACCTGTAGACGCCCAAAATTGTTGAAGTTTTTGGATGATTTCTTGAAAAGTTGTTTTTGTGTTTGTAGCAGTACTATTCATTATTTTTGCCTTAAGCTTAAGTATTGCACGATATTTTACCACTTTGTGTACCTATGCTAGGGGATATCTATGCTAAAATGTGGTTATATTTAATTAATTTGTAAAAAGTATGTGAGAAAATAATGCAAATCGCAAGTAATAAAAAAGCTCTTTTTGATTATTATATTGAAGAGCGCTATGAAGCTGGAATGGTTTTAGAGGGGTGGGAAGTAAAGGCTATTCGTGAAAATAAAGTACAACTAAAAGATAGCTATGTAAAGATAAAAGATGGAGAAATGTGGTTACTTGGTTGTCATATTTCTGCGTTAAGATCAGCTAGTACTCATGTTAATCCAGATGCCGAAAGAATTAAAAAACTTCTCTTAAAGAAAAAAGAGATTGATAAATTAATTGGTAAAGTCGAACAAAAAGGCTATAGTTTGGTTGCGCTAAATTTACATTATAGCAAAGGTAAGGTTAAGGCGGAAATCGCTCTTGCTAAAGGTAAAAAAATGTATGATAAGCGTGCAGTTGAAAAAGAAAAAGAGCTAAATAAAGAAAAAGCACAGATGGAAAAACAGTATAAGAGAATGTAATAATGTTTTTAGCAATGCAAAGTAATACTTAACTATATTATAATAATCTCTTTTGAGGGTTTACATATATGACAATACAAAAAAATTCAGAACTTAGAATGCAAAAATCATTTGATAGCTATAAATTTAGTTTATCTAAAATTAGAACGGGTCGTGCTCATGCTGGTATTTTGGATCATGTACAGGTTGATTATTATGGCTCTTTAATGCCACTTAATCAAATTGCAACTATCACAGCAGCTGATGCAAGGACTATTACAGTACAGCCGTGGGAAGCAAAACAAGCAGGTGCTGTTGAAAAAGCGATTCGTGATTCAGATTTAGGATTAAACCCAGCGATTAACGGTAGTGTTATTCGAGTGCCAATGCCTGCTTTGACAGAAGAACGCCGTAAAGAACTAATCAAAGTTGTTAAGTCTGAT